>NZ_JAKRFQ010000336.1 GCF_022347985.1 Photobacterium sp. OFAV2-7 | reverse complement strand
GTGTTTTCGCTGATCCCGCAAGATCTGCGCCCTGCCAAGCCAGTCTTCCCGACAGCATAATCATTTCACAGTGACCAGGATCACTGCATACTTGCGGACAAAGTTGGTATGAATTATACGGTTAGGGTACTATGAGCCAGACCTCAAGCTAAGGAGCGGGTATCTATCGTGTTTAAAATTATCATCACTATTGCGATCATCGGCCTTGTCATTTTCTTCATGCAACGCTCTCAAAGCAATAAGCAATCAGCTGCTGAAAACATCAAAATTGGCCAGGAGTTTCTGGCTGAAAACGGACAGCAGGAAGGCGTGAAGAGCACAGAATCCGGCCTACAGTATCTTGTTCTTCAGGAAGGTACCGGCACGGTACACCCGAAACCGTCTGACAAAGTAACCGTTCACTACCACGGTACGCTGATTGACGGCACTGTATTTGACAGCTCGGTCGAGCGCGGCAAAACAATCGAGTTTGGCCTTAGCCAGGTCATCAAAGGCTGGACTGAAGGGTTACAGCTGATGGTTGAAGGGGAAAAGACCCGGTTGTTTATTCCCGCAGAGCTTGCCTACGGCAACCGCTCAGTCGGCTCAATCCCGGCCGGTTCGGTACTGATTTTTGATGTCGAGCTCATCAAGATCAATTAAGGCCTTTACTAAACCTCATTAAAATTCATGTAAGAAGATCATGACGACACAAAAACGCCGCTAACACATAGCGGCGTTTATTATTCTAGGCAACCTATAACAACTAACGATTAGTGTAGCTTCAGATTTGGTCGCAATACGCGGTTAATACGGCCGACCAGCATCATCAGACCGGTCTTGAACACACCGTGAAGCGCGACCAGGTGCATGCGGTACAGCGAGATATACACCACACGGGCAATGCGGCCCTCGACCATCATCGAGCCCTTGGTCAGGTTGCCCATCAGGCTACCCACTGTCGAGAAACGGCTTAGCGAAACCAGTGAGCCATGGTCGCTATAAACATAAGGCTTCTGCGCGCGATCTGTCATCTTGGCAACAATGTTAGAGAAACAGCGGCTCGCCATCTGGTGCGCGGCCTGAGCTCGCGGCGGTACGAAACTACCGTCCTCCTGCTCGCAGCAGGCCAAGTCACCAATCACATAAATATCATCATCACGGGTAGTCTGCAGGGTCGGCTTGACCACCAGCTGGTTAATGCGGTTCGTTTCAAGGCCAGCAATCTCTTTCATGAAATCAGGCGCCTTGATACCGGCTGCCCACACCATAATTTGAGCCGGGATATGATCGCCATCTTTGGTCATCAGGCCGGTTTCGTCAGCCTTGGTCACCATAGTCGCCGTACGCACATTCACCCCGAGCTTGGTCAACTCGCTATGTGCCGCACTGGAGATACGTGGCGGCAGTGCCGGAAGAATACGCTCGCCTGCCTCAACCAGATTGACATTCAGGCGCGAACTGTCCAGATCGCCGAAACCATAGGTGCGCAGCTCCTTCACCGCGTTGTGTAGCTCTGCCGACAGCTCAACCCCGGTTGCACCGGCGCCGACAATCGCAATATCAACGGTTTTTTGGTCTTTGTTCGCGTGTAGTTTCAGGAACTGGTTGTTCATTTCAGTACGGAAACGGTGCGCCTGCTCCGGGCTGTCCAGGAAAATACAGTTGTCGCGCACACCCGGTGTATTGAAATCATTGGATGTCGAGCCGATAGCCAATACCAGAATATCGTATTCCAGCTCACGCTCCGGCATTAATAGCTCGTCGTGCTCATCATAGAGAGCGGCCAGCTTGATTGACTTGTTCTCTCGATCAATCGACTGCAGGCTGCCCATCTGAAAATCAAACGAATGGTTTTTTGCGTGAGCACGATAGCTCAGGGCATCAACCCCGGCATCCATCGAACCGGTTGCCACTTCATGCAGCAGCGGCTTCCACAGGTGGCTGGCTTTGCGATCGACTAGTGTTACTGTTGCACGGCGTTTGCGCCCCAGAGTACGACCCAATTTGGTCGCAAGCTCAAGACCGCCCGCACCACCACCAACTACGATAATACGAGTCACGATAACTTCCTCTTATTTTGTATAAATTTTATTGCGCAGAGCCGAATGGTCCGTTATTCATCCTTAAACGACAGATGACAACGCTCTGGCTAGCTGACTAATACCAAACTGAACAATGCTCTGATCACGCAGGCACGCCAAAGTCCACTGTGCAATTTGGTATTGAAGCAGACGGACCGGGCCCGTCTGCGGAGGGTAGGAGGTAATTAACGTGTTTCTTTAAAGGCTTTTATAGTTTGTAGATGCTGCGAGATCTTTTTAAATTTATGCGTTTGATTCTCATCCCAGATGATTTCGTAGTAATCACCCAAGGCATCTTTTGTATCGCGATTATCTAATACTTCATCATTAGTTGAAAGTATGCAAAGACAATTACCGGCATTTTTTTTACGAAAGTCTGTAACACATTTTGTCGAGATGTCGGCATATTCTTCAGGCCGGTCAATTCTTCCTTCCATATTCAGTTCAGGGTGCAAATTTGGGTTAAATATGACCTGTTTGATCCCGCACAAAAAGCCGATGCGCTCAGACCAATAGCCACCGAGCCCTACCCCACAAATCACCGGATGAGGGTCGCTGGATTCTTCGATTAACTTATGCACTTCCTTGAGCAAATGCTGCATATCGTGCTTAGGATGGAGCGTACTGTAATTCACAAAGCGAACATCAGGGTCAATAAATTGAAGCTGTAGTACCTTTTCATGATTACCTGGGCTTGTAGAATCAAAGCCATGCAGATAGATGATCATTTGTTATCCCCGTCATTCTTATTCTTAACTCTGAATTTAATCTAACACGTTTCGTAAGGTTTAAAAGGCAAAAAACACGATTTTCTTAACAAATAAGTGCCATTTATCGCTATTGATTTATCAAAACCGCTACATCTTTGCGGATTGCACTTAGCCGATTATCAAAAAACCGAAGCTGGCTTTGTGACAGGCTATGATTAAATCGCCTTAACAGCTCGAAACGACGATTAAGGTAAAAGTTCAGTTCAGCCTGAATGGCATCATTTTCCAAAGCAACCAGGCGCTGGAGCTCGCGGCTCAGCTCGGCTTCAAAATCCGGCCGCTCTCTATTTGCCATCAGCACGCGCCAATTTTGCAGGAACTGATACCAAACGGTGAAGAATTCCGGCTCCATTTCAACCTGGTACCCGGCCAGCTCCTTCAGCAAGGATTTTTGCCTGCTGCTCAGCGTGCCAACCCAATCCGCAGCCGTCTCCTGAAGGGCACTCGCTCTTTTCTCGATCTTCTGCCTGGTTGTCAGGATTTCGCGTTCTTGCTTAACCTCATCAATGGCAGACTGAATATTACCGTTCAGTTGCGCCACTTGCTGATCATCCAGCAGTTTGAAGGTTGCCGCCAGCGGTTTGGCCAGCAGAGCCACTGAATCCTGCCCCAGAGCGGTTAACGAAAAGTGATAGCCACGGACCTGGCCAAACGACAACGGTCGCTGCAAATCGGATTGCAACGCAAAGATTTCACGATGGATCTTTGGCAGCTCCTGCCGCCGGTGAATAGCTAATGCTTTGTCCAACTCGGCATCAAATACCTTTTCCTGGCTGGAAGTCAGCGTGACATAACCAGAAAGGTAATACGGAATCCAGTAGTTGAGAGTATTGTAGCCAAGGCGCATCACACACCCCAGAAGGATGAGCATGATAAAAGCACCCGTAGCAAAACGCGTCAGCCGTTGAGGCATCTTAACTCCCTTTCAATTGCTTAAACAGAACAATGAATCGGTGAATTAATAGTGTAGACCTGAGTTTCGGCAGTATATTTCGCAGCAAAGAAACTGCAGGGAAGTTAGTACCGCGAGGGGCCCGTTTCTGAGTTAGCAACCTGTTCTGGCTTGACGCCGTTCAACAGCAAGCTCATGCCCCAGGGGCTAAATCATGATTAGAGTAGCTCTCGGAATAGCTCTTGGGCAAGCTTGTCGGCTTCAGTCTGGTAGCTGTTATCTTTCCACACCGTTGCCCCAACGTAATACCAGAGCATCGCCAAATATCGGCACCAAGGCTGCCATGCCGTTACCGCAGCCAGCCAGCGCTCATGATCCTGGGTGCCCAGCAGCTGGCAGTAAACCGCAACAGCATGCTCCCGCTCCAAACCATTGGCACTGATTGTCAGCGCCAGATCAAGAGAAGGATCTCCCGCGGCGGCGTATTCCCAGTCAATCACCCGCTTATGCCCTTCGGGCTGGCAAATAATATTGTATCGTCCCAGGTCATGGTGGCAGCAAGTGTCATCAAACCAGCTCTGTAGGGGAAGGTTCTGAAAATAGTTAACGCTCTGCTGCAATGAGGGAGATTTGTGTCCGTCGTCGATCTGCTCCCAGTAATGGGCGGCTTTTCGCTTTACATCAAGACGCCAGCATGGGGCTGGCAAGGCATGAATGTCGACCTGGAGCTTCAGCAACTCCTCATCAGACAGGTTATCAGCAGCTGTCATCCCTTCAAGCCACTCGACGAGCAAGCCCTTATCTAGCAGCGCAATACTACGCGGGGCCAGGTTAGATGACTCAAGGTTTTTTAGCACCTGATGCTCACGTTCGCGAGAGAGCCCGAACGCCACGCTTGATTCGGCAACCGGTCGCCATACAGCCTTTGAACACATGGCCGTACGTACATCTCGCAGTTCAAGCAACCAGCAGCGGTTGCTCAGGCCGCCGGTCAGCGGCCTGGCAGAAAGTAACTCGATATCCGGCAAGGCATTCAGCAAAGCGGGATCAAACGTATTCACTCATCGCCTCACGTCTTGACAGAGATCGAGCATATATGACTATTACCAACCCAGCAGGCTCTTGGCTTCCTGCTTGCGGATTTCAGTTTCGTCAGCCCACTCAACCAGGCCGGTTTCCAGATCCATCAGGCGCATGGTCATCTTGTAGTATACGTCTTTATCGCTACCAGCCTGCTTGACGATACTGGCCATGTTGCCGTATAGCATGTATTCCGCACCCACCATTTTACCAAACTGAATCGCCGTGCTCTGATTCACCAGCTCATCGTTGTTTTGGAAGTTCAGCTGCTTACGCACATTTTCAACACGGGTCATATCAACGAAACGGAATTTACCCGAGTTAAGCAGGCGCGTACTGACCGAGTCAGTCACCGATTCGGTATCGATATGCT
>NZ_JAKRFQ010000335.1 GCF_022347985.1 Photobacterium sp. OFAV2-7 | reverse complement strand
CGTGTCTGCATGGTTGTACTTTTCTGCCTTGGTATTGGTGAGCTTATTTAAACCGACGCCAATTCACATTGCAGTCAAGCCAAAATCAGGCGCTGTGATCTATTTAGTGCTGGCAGCCGCCATGGGTCTTGTGGTGTTTCTCTTAATGCGCGGCAGTTTTTATAACTGGCTGGATTCGATTTTGTTCTCCCAACTTACGGTTGTTGCTGCTGCGCTAGTATTGGCCGCAGTGTATCTCATCGTCATTACACGGAAGCGAAATACGGCATCTATGCAGTTGCACAGTAAGTTGAAAACCAATGTTTTTATGTACAATGCATTTTTGGCCGGTTTTGCGGTAATGGCAAGTACTGCACTGTTTGGCAACTTCCTGAAAATGGCGATGCACTACAACAACCTCAATGCGGGCTATGCGCAATTACCCTCATTTTACGCAATGCTCGTCGGCATGCTGGTGAGTGTGCTGGTGTTCTACTTCAGACGTCCGCTTGCTGATGCCGTGGTGCCGTTTGGAGTGTTGATGATTTTGCTATCGGTGAATGAATTCAGCCAGTTGCCAAGCTTTGTTGGGCCTGAATCCTTGCCCCTGCCAATGCTGTTACGCGGTTTTGGTGTGGGTATGCTGAACGTATCGGTGACCATAGCGGTACTGATGTATTTTCAGGTCGATGATCGTCTTGAGGGTATTGCTAATTTTTATCTGTTCCGAACCATGGGGGGAGTGATAGGCGGTGCGTTTTTCTCGCGTGTGATTCAAAACCACAGTGCACAAGCTTCAGGTGAAATTGGTCGAAGCTTAGATGGAACAAGCCACACGTTTGCGGCTTATGAACACGCACTGGGTAACGCGATTCTGACCCATGGCCGATTGCCAACTCCATCATTGGGGATGAGCCAGATCAGCGGGGTAGTGAAAGAGCAAGCAACCACGTTAGCATTGAATAACTCGCTCATTATGTTCATTTTCTCCATTTTTGCCCTTGCACTAATTCTATTGATTGGCAAGAAACTGGCTGCAAAGCAGGAAGCAAGCAAGCTAGCTCTAGCGAAAAGGGAGTGGTGACACTCCTTTTTTGTATTCTGCTTATCGCTGATAGAGCGAAAGAAATGCACAAATGGCCTTGTGTGCATGACTGTCTAATTCTTCGTCGCTGAGAAAGTCAAATCCCATTAACGCCATGTTTTGGTAATCGAGTTTGATCAGTGCAAGAAGCTGCCCACAGGCGAGATCAGGATCGTCAACTTTAAGCTGTTGGCTGACTTCATCGGTTTTTAGAAACTCAATTAAGTACTGATGAATCCGCCTAGGCCCCTTTTGCCAGAACTGGTTTGGCACGGAGTCGTGTTTATTGAAATCGGCCGAAATGATCCGATAGAGCGATAACATCGGATTAGAACAAATACCCCGCAGATACTTCTTCGCGAAGTCTTCAAGCGTATCTTGCAGAGAGTCGTTTTGCTTTTCTGCGAGTTGGAAAACCGATTCTAAACTGGTTTTAGTATTATGCGCTAAGACCTCAATAAACAGCCCTTCCTTGTTGGAGAAATAGCGATATAAGGTCTGCTTCGAGCCGCCACAAATGGCAACGATTTGGTCCAGCGAGGTATCTTTGTAACCTTGTTCAATAAAGAGTTCAGTGGCTACCTCGATGATTCGGGTTCTTTTCTTTTGGGTAGAAGCTCGCATAACAAAACCTAGCTTAAGTGAAACTGTTCAGTACAGTACCATTATTGGCGATTAGGCACAAAAAGAAGGCTTCACGAAAACATGACTACTTCGATAACGCCTCTCGAAACCACGCCTGAAACTCTTCGAGAAAACAGGAAATAGACTCGGGTTTAAATTCTTTCGCATTATAGTCAAGGTGGATCATCAGCATGCCTTGATAAATCATGACATTAAACAAGAGGCGATAGTCTCTGATTATGTTGGGGCTAATTGTTGCGGGGCATGAAATTACTCCGGTGAAGAGATCCATATGACTGAGATTACTCTGTCGCTTTATGACTTTATTGGGTAATAGATTTCCCCTCGCGGGCTTTGGCTTTGCATCGCTTCACCAGAGCGTGGGTCATCCCTTTGAAAATGAATAGGTGGGCAGGCATCATGGCAAACCAGTAGAGAAGTCCGGAGAAGCCTGCCGGGTGCCACCAGGCACGGATATCTATTTCACGGTATTCGCCTTTATCCTCAATGGTAAATTCGAGCCGACCAAGCCCCGGGGCTTTCATCCCGAACAGCAGTGAGAGAAAGTGATTGGGGACAATATTGATCACCTTCCATGAATCAACTTTATCGCCGAGTTGCAGTTTTTCCGGATCACGCCGGTATCGTTTCAGTGCGTCGCCCCCAATAGCAAAATCCATCCACTCACGAATACGCCACAGGTAGTTGGCGAAGAAGTAGCCTTCCTTGCCGCCGACGAGCTGAACCTGATCCCAAAGCTGCTCGCTGGTCGCATCTGTTTTCAGCGTGTAGCCGGCCTGTTTGGGGTAATAGCCATAACCAGTTTGCCAGCGGGCAAGGGCATCGGGATCAAACCCCCAGATTTCACTGCGTACCACCTCGCTTTCATGGCCGAGGCATTCCTCGACAGCCTCGTCATAGGTGAGTAAGTACTGCGGGATCAGCGACTGAATCGCACTGCCGTTGGCGGCAAGGTCGAAACGCAGTCCACCGATCAGGGCGCGGGCGATATTGGTTGGTACCGAGGTAATAAATTTTAACCAGTAGGCCGCTATGGAGGGTGTTAGCAAAGGGACGGGCAAAATCCGGACTTTTTTCCCGGCATGGGCACCTAGTTTGCGCATCTGGGCTTCATAGCTAATGGCTTCAGGGCCGGTGACATCCATAATCTGGTGACGGCAAGGATTGAAGTGCAACAGTTCAAGCAGGTAATGAAGCAGGTTTCGCAGCGCGATAGGGGAGTTATGAGACTTCACCCACTTGGGGGCAATAATTATCGGGAGGTGGTAGACGAAATCCCGCATAACTTCGAATGCTGCCGACCCCGGGCCAACAATGATCCCAGCACGAAGTTCGGTGACGGGGATGCCGCTTTCGCGAAGGATCTCTCCGGTTCGTTTTCTTGCGTCCAAATGCTTTGAGTTCCCTTGCTTGGCTTGGAGGGCACCAAGGTAGATAACTCGCTGAACCGAACTTTGTTTGAGGGCCTGGCTGAAATTTCTGGCGGCGTGGAGTTCGATGTCGATAAAGTCGTGGCCATGGTTCATGCCGTGAACCAGAAAGAATACGGCATCAACACCTTGTAGCAACCCGTCCAGGTCGGAATGAACATTGAGGTCAAGCTCCACCAGTTCGATGTTGGGAATCGCTCCCCATCCTCTTTTTCTCAATAGGTCCAGGTTTCGACCGGTGGCTTTTATCTGGTATCCGCTGTTTGCCAATTCGGGAACCAGGTGACTTCCTACATACCCTGAGGCTCCGACAACCAGAATTGTTTTTATCATCTATTACATGCTCCCTGCTGTAATGGTCTGCAAATGGTCGATTTTAACTATGTTGATGAAAGGTCATTGAATAAATAGTGACGATAATAAAAATGTAGCGGATAAAGCCCGACCTGTCGCTGGCTGGGTAGTGAATGTGTTTCCTGATACCGCTTTCTGAACATTGTCTTACAATTATCAAAGGAGTCATAAAATACTTTTTTACTCCAGTAGGAAGAAAAGCTTACTTGCCGAATAATAATGGTAGAATAACGGCGAGAGCCTACAGGGTATACAGAGGCGTTGATGTGTGTATTTTATCGGCACTCAGTATGTTGATTTTCAGGATGTTGTGATTGACGTGTAGGCGGATTGTTTAAATTGTGGGTGGTTTGTAGCGCGTTGCATTTTTATTTCCAAATGAGACTTTTAAAGTACTTTCTCGAATCCGGGCTTTGCTGTAAATTTCACTTTCGGAAAACACCTACAAAAATTTGGGGAATTGGATGTTACGACTAGTGGAGCTCTGCAAAGGCTACCAGGACGGCGGTGAGTATCACTCTGTCTTACAAGGTGCAGAGCTGGAGCTAAAGCAAGGTGAGCAGTTGGCGCTTATGGGCGAAAGCGGCTCGGGGAAAAGTACCTTGCTAAATTTGATTGCAGGCTTGGACACGGTCGACTCTGGTGAAGTCTGGTTGGGTAAAACACCGATTCACGCAATTTCCGAACGTGAAAGAACTGCTTTTCGTCGTAACAACATTGGCCTCGTTTTTCAGCAATTCAATTTACTTCCCACTCTAACTACTGCAGATAATATTCGTTTCTGCCGCCAGCTTAAAGGGCTGGAAGAAAAGCCGGAATTATGGCGACAGATTATTTCCGCCCTGGATCTTATGCCGCTGCTGGGACGTTACCCTGAAGAAATGTCAGGCGGCCAGCAACAACGCGCTGCCATTGCTCGTGCTCTGTACATGGAGCCGGATATTTTGCTGGCGGATGAACCGACAGGAAGCCTGGACGAACGAAATGCCGGCGCGGTGATACGGCTCCTGGTCAACCTGACACGCCAGTTAGACTGTACTTTGTTGTTAGTGACGCACAGTAAAAAGGTGGCCGAACATATGAATGGCTGTATTCGACTGCAGGGAGGTCAGCTTCATGTCAAGCCCCGTAGCTAAAGCGCTTTGGGGGCATTATAAGCGCCACCCTTTCCAAATCGTGCTGGTATGGCTGGGTCTGACATTGGGCATCGCCTTGTTGGTTGGTGTTATGGGCGTCAACCAGCAGGCCAGAGAAAGCTATCGTCAGGGCGAACAACTTTTTTCAAATCCTTTTCCATATCGTATTCGCCACAACCAGCCCGCTATCAAAGTTCCCCAAGGCTTTTATATTCAATTGCGTCGTGCCGGTTTTAGCCAGTGCGTGCCGATGGATCAGCATACGATTGTGACTGACGAGAGTCGAGATTTCGAGATTGTCGGTATTGATCCCATTGCGATGTATTCGAATTTCAAGGGACAGGTTACCAGCCAGAGTCAGACCCAGATGATGTCGCTGATGCGCCCGCCATACCCAATCATGCTTGGCGAGCAGTTGGCAAGTTATATGGGGGTGGTTGATGGCCAGTTTCTGACCCTGGAGGACGGCCGACAAATTGGCCCGCTGAAGGTGGTTGATGAGGAGCGAATTCGTGGTCCGAGGATGATTGCGGATATGTCGCTAATACGTGACCTCCATCCGG
>NZ_JAKRFQ010000033.1 GCF_022347985.1 Photobacterium sp. OFAV2-7 | reverse complement strand
ATCCCGCCGCAAAATGACGTCGATGTGCATGCCAATGACCTGAATTTTGTGGCGATAGCCGAAGAGGGCAAGCTGGTTGGCTTTAATGTCCTGGTCGGCGGCGGGTTGGCAATGACCCATGGCGACAAGTCTACCTATCCGCGCCGCGCCGATGACTTAGGCTTTATTCCTGTGGAAAAAACGCTGGATGTGGCTGCTGCCGTGGTAACGACCCAGCGTGACTGGGGTAACCGCTCCAACCGTAAAAATGCCAAGACCAAGTACACCTTAGATCGTGTCGGTACTGATGTGTTCAAGGCCGAAGTGGAAAAACGTGCCGGTATTGCGTTTGCTGAGAGCCGTTCGTATGAGTTTACCGACCGTGGTGACCGGATTGGCTGGGTTGAAGGCATCGATGGCAAACATCATCTGGCGCTGTTTATCGAAAACGGCCGTTTGCTGGACTACCCGGGCAAGCCATTGAAAACCGGGATGGCTGAAATTGCCAAGGTCCACAAGGGTGATTTCCGCATGACTGCCAACCAGAACCTGATTGTGGTTGGCGTGGCGGCGAAGGATAAAGACAAGATCGAAAAGATCGCCCGTGATCACGGCCTGATCGACGACGGTGTCAGTGAGCAGCGCAAGAATTCTATGGCTTGTGTGTCTTTGCCGACCTGTCCGCTGGCAATGGCCGAGGCCGAACGTTTTCTGCCTGACTTCGTCACCGATGTCGAAGGTATTCTGGCCAAGCATGGCCTGGCTGAAGATGAAAATATTATTCTGCGAGTGACCGGTTGTCCGAATGGCTGTGGCCGGGCAATGCTGGCAGAAATTGGTTTGGTTGGAAAAGCGCCGGGACGTTATAATCTTCACCTTGGTGGTAACCGCAGTGGTACCCGGGTACCGAAAATGTACCGGGAAAATATTACAGTGGCTCAGATCATGGAAGAGATTGACTCGCTGGTGGCACGTTGGTCGCAAGAACGTGAAGACGGTGAAGGCTTTGGTGATTTCACTATCCGTGCCGGGATCATTGAACCGGTGTTAGTCTCTAAGAGGGATTTTTATGCCTAAGTTAGCATTAGCAGAACTGCTCCAGAAAAATAAGGTAGAGCAGATCCTGCAGCTAGCGGAAATTAATGCTGAGCTGGAAGCCCTGACTGCCCAAGACAGAGTGCGCTGGGCGTTGGAAAATCTGGACGGCGAATTTGCGTTGGCATCAAGTTTTGGTATTCAGTCGGCTGTCATGCTGCATTTGGTGACTCAGGAAAAACCGGATGTGCCGGTGATTTTGACCGATACTGGCTATCTGTTTCCGGAAACCTATCAGTTTATCGACGAGCTGACGGCACGTTTGTCACTGAACCTGTATGTCTATAAGTCGGAAATGAGTTCGGCCTGGCAGGAAGCCCGGTTTGGTCAGCTGTGGGAGCAAGGCGTTGAGGGGATCAAGCACTATAACCAGCTGAATAAGGTTGAGCCTATGCGCCGTGCGCTGGATGAACTCAATGTCGGTTGCTGGTTTTCGGGGCTGCGACGGGAGCAATCTGATACCCGGGCGACATTGCCGGTACTGGCAATCCAGAACGGTCTGTTTAAGTTCTTGCCATTGATTGACTGGACGAACAGGGATATCCATCAGTATCTGACTCAGCATGATTTGCCTTATCATCCGTTATGGGAGCAAGGCTACCTATCTGTCGGCGATACCCATACCACCCGTAAGTGGGAGCCCGGCATGAAGGAGGAAGAAACCCGCTTCTTTGGCCTCAAACGCGAGTGTGGTTTGCATGAGGATGATGCTGAATATGACGGTTCGGGCATTTGATGCACTAGTGCTCTGATAATCATAGGTAACAAAAAAACCTTATCTGATACTGCGACTCGGCAGACAGATAAGGTTTTTTTATTTGTGAGCTTATTGTCAGTTTGTTGTTTTAATTACCTATTTTTACTTGCTTCTGACAGGAAGCGCAGCAATTTCAGTATCCTCGTTGCCGCGTTTTTTTGAATCAGTGTTGTTAGCCTGCTGGCGTCCACACTTTGCCGAGGGCATCCATTAAGCCTGCGCTGGCCCCTTGGCTGCCAAGAAACTGCATGACGACAGGAATAAACTGGCTGACCATGCTGGCGTCCATACCGAGAGCGGAGAACACCTGGTTAATGGCATCTATGTTAGTCAGCATACCGCCAAGGCCTGGAGGAATTGCCGCGCTGAGGGCATCACTGCCGGGGATCATTTTGCTGAGCTCGCTCGCCTGATCGCCATTGAGCTGGCTGGATGCCAGTGACAGCAGGGCACCGGCACCACCTGCCGCTTGTTCTTGGGTGACTCCGAGCTGGCTGGTCAGTATGTCTGTTAGGGGGTTGGCTGAGCTGGCCTCTGCTTGTTCGTCATCACCACCGCCAAATAGATCTGACAGGCTGAAAGCCTGACTGCCGGCAGAGAAAGTAAGGCAGCTAAACAATGTGGTGAGTAAAAGTAGTCGGTTAAAAATTGATGGTTTGTATCCCATGGCATCCTCCTTTGATTAACGTTATAAGCGTAGTGGGGAATGCGGTGTAACTACCAAATTAAAATGAAAAAATATGGTTTACTGGTGGGGCGTGCATCTGGGGGGGAGAAAAAACGGTGCCGTGGCACCGTTTGGAAGTTCTGTCTGGCTTCGGGAAGCTTACAGGATGTCTAGTAGTTCAACTTCGAATACTAGCGCTGCGTATGGAGGGATTGCAGCACCTGCACCACGCTCGCCGTATGCTAGGTCTTGTGGGATGTATAGTTTCCACTTAGAACCAACAGGCATCATCTGAAGCGCTTCAACCCAACCAGCGATAACACCAGTTACAGGGAACTCAGCAGGCTGACCGCGAGATACAGAGCTGTCGAATACAGTACCGTCAGTCAGTTCGCCGTGGTAGTGAACGCGAACTTGCTTGTCTGAAGTTGGGATCTCGCCGTTACCTTCAACAAGAACTTCGTACTGAAGACCAGATTCAGTCACTGTTACTTCAGAGCGTAGTGCGTTATCTTTTAGGAAAGCTTCACCGTCAGCTGCTGCAGCTTTAGCTTGCTCTTGACGCGCTTCTTCTGCACGAGTGTGGATTTCACGCAGTGCATTGTTGATGTCGTCAACTTCGATCTCTGGCATCTCACCAGTTAGGGAAGTTGCGATACCTTTAGCGATAGCAGCAACGTTTAGGCCTTCAAGACCGCTTTGTGCTAGCTGTTGGCCCATTTGTAGACCGATACCGTAGCTTGCTTTAGTTTCAACTGTATCTAGTTTAACGTCAGACATGGTGTCTTCTCTCAATGTAGAGTGAATTAAAGCAGGCAGGATAACAGTTTCGACCCCAAGGGGTAAACTTTTGTGACAAGATGTCGTTTGATAGCGTGAGTTGAGAACGCCGGAGTGTTGAATATGGGACAGGCCAGACGCCGTTCAAAGAAAAAAAGTGAATTTAAACTTCCCCGCTTTTCGTTTAGCAAGGAAAGTCTGAGTGTCAGCAGCGATCGACTGAAAGCCAGGCTGGCACCGTTAAAGGCCAAATGGCAGTCGTTGCCACTGTTGCACCGCCGGGCACTTTCGGTATTGCTTCCCGTGGTTGGAGTGTTGATGTTATGGCCGGTGAGCGAGTCGACATCGATCACAAGCTCTGGTCAAACTGAACGACGCGAGCTCGCGCTTGATCTCGGTAATGATGAAACCTCGCTTCCTCCGGTCGGTCAGCGTAGCGAGCCTGCGTCGCCTGTACGTACTGCGGTGAAAGTGCCGGAGCCTGCTTCTCCTGCGAGCCAGCCATCGGTGGAAAAAGCGCCGGTTGAAGTGGAGTGGCAGAAATATCAGGTCAAGCAGGGTGAGACGCTGGCCAATATTTTCCGTGACAAGTCATTGCCGTTAACGGATCTCTATGCGGTCGCAGCCATTGAAGGCAAAGACAAACCCCTTAGCCGGATAAAGGCAGGCCAATGGCTCCGTTATAAGCAGACGGCAAAAGGCGGGCTGGATGTGTTGCAGATAGAAAGCCGCAAGGGAGAATCGGTAATGTTTTTCCGCCGCTCCGATGGCAGTTTTGTTCGTAGCCAGTAGCGAATGGTGGTGAAAAGGTAGTTGTGAAAAAAGGCCGAAAGTGGCCTTTTTTCAATTTGACGGCTTTTCAACTGAATACTGTTATTGAGTCGCATCTTCGCACAGGGGCTTTGAACGACGTGACTTAGGCAGAGGCAGCATCGGCAGCACAATGAGTACAATCCCCATAGTTGTCAGTAAATCAGGCCGTTCATCAAACCCTACAATCCCCAAAAGGGTGACAAAAATCAGTCCGGAGTACTCAATCAGCCCGAGCTGGCAGGTCGTTGCGCGTCGGTAGGCGGCTACAGCGCAGCCGTGATACCCCAGGGTAAAGAATGCGCTGGCTGCAATGAGCATCAGCTCTTCTGTGGTGATGGGTTGCCAGAACAATGCAGCAAGCACGCCTGCCAGAGGCAGAGAGAAAACGCCAGTCCAAAATAGCGTACTGACGACGGGTTGCTGTTCAGGCAACTTTCTGACCAGCACGTTATACAGTGCCAGCGTGAAAGCACACCCTAAAGCGGCCAGTGCCGCCCAGTGGAACTGATCGGGCCGCAGTACGACCAGGACGCCGCCAAAGCCGGTGAGGGTTGCCAGTACTTTCTGCCGTTCTGGCTTCTCTTTTAGTAACCAGGCCGATAGTGGCAGCATCAGCAGTGGCGCAGCGTAAAACAGAGCGTTGGCTGTCGCTAGCGGCAGCCAGGTCAGGGCGACCATGACGAAGCCGCTTCCCGCCAATACCAAATGAGAACGTACCAGGGTAATACCATAGTTGCCGACAGCCTGCTGTCGGGGTGTCAGCCTGAGCCAGAGTGGAAACAGTACCAGGACACTGATCAGCTGGCGGATGAACATGTATTGAAAGGCGCTGATGCCCCCTTCAAGTAGTTTTACCGCCACATCAGAGAATGACGCGGACATGTTGCCCAGCAGCAGTAGCAGCGCTCCGGCGGCGAACGGGGAGAGTTTATTCACTCACAATCCCTTTGCGCAGTCTCATGTCTACATGCGGAATGCCATCTTCCAGGTATTCGTCAGAAATTGCCTCAAAGCCATATCGGCGATAGTAGTGCTGAAGATGAGACTGGGCGCCGATGTCGATTGTCTGATTTGGCCAAAGTTGTTCGGCGTATTCCAGCCCTTGCTGGATCAGCTCGTGGCCGGCTCCGGTGCCCCGAGCACTGGCTGCCGTCAGTACGCGGCCGATGCTGCTGTTGGCATAGGTGGTCCCCGGTGGCAGCAGCCTGAGGTAGGCCACAAGCTCATCATTGTGGTAACCCAACAGATGGTGGGTACCTGCTAGGTGGTCACAGTTATCCAGCTCGGGATAGGGGCAGTTTTGCTCGACCACGAAGACATCGACTCTGAGCTTGAGCAAGTCATACAGTTGGTGGGTTGTGAGCTGTTCAAAAGGCAGGCATTGCCATTGCATCGTATTCTCCTTGATGGATACAGGGTCTGGCAGCAGAGTACCGCCAACATGTCTGCCTGGCATTAACGATTGTTAATTATTCTTCCTCAAGACGTTTTTTGATCCGGCTGAGGCTTATCGGGGTGATCCCCAGATAAGAGGCAATCTGATAGTCGGCAATCCGGCTCAATAATTCCGGGAAGCTGGTGGTAAATAACTGGTAGCGTTCCTCTGGCGTATGCATCAGCATAAAGCGTTCTTTCTGTTCTTTATAGCTAAGCTGCCGTTCAAGCAGGCGCAGGTAGAGAGGATTGCCCTGTGCTCGCCACTGCACTAGTAGACTGACAGGCAAGGCAAGCAGCTTGCTGGCAGACAGGGTCTCGAGCAAGAAAGGCGAAGGCGCATCATTGATCAGGCTTTCAAAGCCAATCAGGACATCCTGATCCCAATAGAACTCTTTGCTGAACTGTTTTCCCTCGGGTGTGAGGTAGCAGGCATGACAAAGTCCGTCGAGGAGAAAGTAGCAATAGCCCGGCTTTTCCCCTTGGTTGAGCAATACGTGCCGGGTTGGCAGCTCCATGGGGGCGGCGGCAGCGACGGCTTCTTGGATGATTTCCTCTGAAGCACCAAGTTGGCTGAGAAAGGCTTGCAGGACGTCGTTCATAATAATGGTTACAGGTTGGGAACTATGCTGCCATCATAGCAAAAAAATACCGCGGGCTAAGCCGCGGTATGTATGAGTGACGGGGACTCAGGGGTTATTTTTGCAGATCGATACGATAGACCGCAAAGCCAACCTTGTCCGTACCCACTTTTTCCATCGGGTACTGACCTTTGTCTTTAATAAATTGCGTCGCCTTGTCGCTTGGCGAGGTTTCAAATGTCACATTTAGCTTCTTGTCGCTCTTCAGCGGCGCAAAAGACCAGTTGTTGTCAGCACTCGGGGTAACCAGGCCTTTTTCTTTGCTGATACGGGAGATGTAGTCAGCAATGATTGTGCGGTTTTCATCCGGTGAGGCAAAGGCGACATATTGCTCGCCGGTACCGGCAAACTTACCGCTGTATGCACGGTAGTTGTTGGTCGCAATGATAAAGGCCTGTGTTGGCTCGACAGGTTTACCGTTGAACGTCAGTTCTTGGATTCGCGAAGCTTTGTCATTGATTAGTTTGCAGTTACCGTCGTAACGGGCAGGCTGCGAGATATCGATGGTGTAGTTTACGCCGTCGATCACATCGAAGTTATAGGTTCGGAAGCCGTCCCAGTTGATCAACCCTTGCTGCTCGGTGCTGTTGAGATCGATCTGGTTGAACTGACCTGCCGAGCATTCCAGCCATTCTTTGACTTCTTTGCCGGTGACTTTCATGGCAACCAGGGTGTTCGGGTACAGATACAGATCGGCGGCGTTACGGAATGTTAGCTGACCGGACTCAACTTCGGTGAAGTTCGCCGGATCGTTACCACGACCACCGGCCTTGAACGGTGCCGCAGCAGATAGAACCGGAATACCGTCCAGATCAGGATCGCCCTGAATGAAACGCTCGACATAGTCTTTCTGGGCCAGGCTAACAATCTGAACCGTTGGATCGTCCTGAACCAGTGCCAGGAAGCTGTACATCACATCGCTGGCTTTACCGATTGGCTGATTGACGAAATCACGGGTGGCCTTGTGGTCTTCGCTTACAGATGCAACCAGCTTTTCATCCGCTTCGACAAGGGCTTCTTTCTTGTACTTGTCATAGATAGGGCGAGCTTCGGTTTGGGCATCCGTGACAACCCACTTGTTTTCTTCTTTTTCAAGAACAAGGTCCATCACGCCCAGGTGATCACCCCAGCGGCCCGGCATGACTGCGGCAACGCCGTTGATGGTCCCTTTTTTGATATCGGTATTCGGCAGGTTGGCAAAGCCTTTGCCTGGGAATACAGCGTGCGAGTGACCGAAGGCAATAGCGTCAATCCCTTCGACCTCTGTGAGGTAATAAACCGAGTTTTCTGCCATCACTTTATACGGATCAGCAGAGACGCCGGAGTGAGGGATCGCAACAATAACATCCGCACCCTCAGCTTTCATTTGCGGAACAAATTTTTCTGCGGCTTGTTTGATATCGAGTGCTTCTACCTTGCCTTCTAGGTTCTTCTTGTCCCAGATAAGAATCTGTGGCGGAACAAAGCCGATATAGCCTACTTTGATTTCATGCTCGACACCGTCAGTGTCTTTGAAGGTGTGTGGTTTGATGATGTATGGCGTGAACATGTTTTTGCCTGTCTTCAGGTCAATCACGTTCGAGTTGATATATGGGAAGGTCGCACCTTTAAGAGAGGTTTTAAGGAAGTCCAACCCATAGTTGAATTCGTGGTTACCCAGGTTACCGACATCATAATTCAGCTGGTTCATCGCCTTGTATACAGGGTGAACTTCGCCAGCTTTGATGCCTTTGGCAGCCATGTAGTCACCCATAGGACTACCCTGCAGTAAATCACCATTGTCGACCAAAACGCTGTTAGTGACTTCGGCTCGTGCTTCTTTCACTAGCGTGGCGGTACGAACAAGGCCGGTTTTTTTGGTTGGCTTATCTTTGTAGTAATCGTAATCCATCACGTTGGTGTGGATATCGGTTGTTTCCAAAATACGTAACTTGATCGTTTCAGCCGTGGCAGGACCCGCCATAGTCAGCAGGCCACCAAGTACTGCAATTGACAGTGGCTTGGCAGATAGTTTCATGATTTTCTCCAGGATATAGAACGGGAAAGCGTGCTTAAGGTAGCAAAATTTATGTCGATATTACGCGGCCTAGTTACCTTATTGTGTTCTGAATCTCGTTTTTTTGCTCAAAAAGGCGGTGCAAATCTCATTATGCTTATGATTTCACCTGCTACGGATTTAGCAGTAATACAAAAAAGGCATAACTTAAACCCAATGTGGCTGGAGCAATTATGAACCTGAGCTATATTTACCTGTAATTACTGTCTTTTTAAGATTGATTGATTAGTAGAGGCGATAATTTCTCTTCAATGGGTCTCATTTATGCGTCCCCCAAACTTTTTGGAATAAAAAATGAAATTTTAGAATTTCAGGTAATATTCCAGCCCGACTATAGTGCTGTTAGATATAGAACAGAGGGCGCTGTAAATGGATTACTTGCCAATTTTTGCAGACATAAGACGTCGACCATGTTTGGTTGTCGGGGGCGGTGACGTCGCATGGCGGAAAACCCGTATGTTATTAAAGGCGGGTGCCGATGTGCGGGTGATTGCCCGTGAGCTCAATGGCGATTTCCAGCAAGCCCTGCAGGCGGGAGAGATTACGCATCAGGCGGAAGAGTTTGTCCCGTCTGATCTTGATGGTATTTTCTTGGCTATTGCTGCCACTGATCGTAAGGCTGTCAATGCACTAGTTTATCAATCGGCCAATCAGCGTCAGGTGATGGTGAATGTGGTTGATGATATGCAACGTTGCAGCTTTATTGTGCCTTCTATCGTCGATCGTTCGCCGATCATTGTTGCCATTTCCTCTTCAGGCAAGGCTCCTGTTCTTGCTCGTTTAGTTCGTGAAAAGTTAGAAGCGCTTTTGCCTCAGCATCTGGGGCGGATGGCAGAGATTGCCGGGCGATTTCGCAACCGACTGGCCCAGACGGTATCTTCTGCCTCACAGCGTCGGTATTTTTGGGAGCAGGCTTTTAACGGCCGTTTCTCTGAGCTGGTTGCCTCAGGCCAGGAAAAGCAAGCCGAGCAGGAGCTGGTTTCTCTTTCTGTTCAAAGTCAGCAACAACAAGTGCTTTCCCAGGGGCAGGTTGCCTTGATTGGTGCCGGTCCTGGTGATGCAGGGCTATTGACGCTTCGAGCCTTGCAACTGATGCAACAGGCCGATGTCGTGCTTTATGACTACTTGGTCTCTGATGAGGTGATGGATCTCGTTCGCCGTGATGCTGAGTTGGTCTGCGTCGGTAAAAAAGCCGGTTTTCACAGTGTCCCGCAGGAAGAAACCAACGAGCTTATTGTTCGCTATGCAGAACAAGGCAAGCGCGTGGTTCGTCTCAAAGGAGGAGACCCGTTTGTCTTCGGCCGGGGGGGCGAAGAGCTGGAAGTCTTGTTCGATGCCGGTATTCCGTTCCAGGTGGTGCCGGGTATAACGGCGGCTGCGGGAGCGACGGCTTACGCCGGCATTCCGCTGACCCACCGTGATTATGCCCAAACAGCCATGTTTATTACCGGTCACCTCAAGCCTGATGGCGATCAGCTGGACTGGTCAACCCTGGCACGCGGTAAGCAAACGCTGGTGATTTATATGGGGCTGATGAAATCCAGTCATATCCAGCAACAGTTACTGAGCCACGGACGGGCGGCGGATACGCCTATTGCTATTATTGAACGTGGTACCCAGAAATCTCAGAAAGTTTTGAAAGGTCAGCTCGGTGAGCTGGCGACATTAGCTCAACATGCCGCTTCACCCTCATTGATAGTGGTCGGGGAAGTGGTGAATTTATCAGAAAAATTACATTGGTTCGGCAAGCAGGAACAGCAATTACAGCAGTCTGCTGTTGTGAAGCTGGCATAGTATGGAGAGAGTGATGGACCCTAAACGTTTAACCCACCTCAAGCAGCTAGAAGCGGAGAGTATTCATATCATCCGCGAAGTGGCTGCTGAGTTCGATAACCCGGTAATGATGTACTCTATCGGGAAAGATTCATCGGTTATGTTGCATCTTGCCCGCAAGGCATTCTACCCGGGCAAAATTCCATTCCCTCTTCTGCATGTGGATACCGACTGGAAATTCCGCGAGATGATCGAGTTTCGCGATCGTACTGCTAAGAAGTATGGTTTTGATTTACTGGTGCATAAGAACCCTGAGGGGCTCGCGATGGGAGTTGGCCCCTTTACCCATGGTTCTTCAAAGCACACCGATATTATGAAAACCCAGGGGCTGAAGCAGGCTCTGAATAAATATGGCTTCGATGCCGCATTCGGCGGTGCACGTCGTGACGAGGAGAAGTCTCGGGCCAAAGAGCGTGTCTATTCGTTCCGTGACAAAAACCATACCTGGGATCCGAAAAACCAGCGTCCCGAGTTGTGGAAAACCTACAACGGTCAGATCAACAAAGGCGAGAGTATCCGCGTCTTCCCGTTATCGAACTGGACCGAGCTGGATATCTGGCAGTACATCTACCTGGAAGGCATTGAGATTGTGCCGTTGTACCTGTCTGAGGTACGTCCTGTTGTTGATCGTGACGGTATGTTGATCATGGTGGACGACGATCGGATGGAGCTGCAACCGGGTGAGAAAATTGAACATAAGAGCGTACGCTTCCGTACCTTGGGCTGCTATCCGCTGACCGGTGCGATTGAGTCAGAGGCCAATACCCTGCCGGGTATTATTGAGGAGATGCTGGTGGCGACATCGAGCGAACGTCAGGGACGGGCGATTGATCATGATCAGTCAGGCTCGATGGAATTGAAAAAGCGTCAAGGTTACTTCTAAGGAAAGATACATGAACAGTCTTATTGAACAACAAGTGGCTGAGCTAGGCATAGAAGCTTACCTTGACCAACATCAGAACAAATCGTTGCTTCGCTTTTTGACCTGTGGCTCTGTGGATGACGGCAAGAGCACCTTGATTGGTCGTCTGCTTCATGACTCGCACCAGATTTATGAAGATCAGTTGGCGGCCATTCATACCGACAGTCAGAAAGTTGGTACAACGGGTGATAAGCCCGATCTGGCATTGCTGGTTGATGGCCTTCAGGCTGAGCGAGAGCAGGGGATCACCATTGATGTCGCCTACCGCTATTTCTCGACCAAGAAGCGTAAGTTCATTATTGCCGATACCCCGGGCCATGAACAGTATACGCGTAACATGGCGACGGGTGCCTCGACCTGTGATGTAGCCGTGATTTTGATTGACGCCCGAAAAGGAGTCTTGGATCAAACTCGCCGCCACTCCTATATAGCGAGCTTGCTGGGTATCCGCCATTTTGTGGTTGCCATAAACAAAATGGACCTGGTTGATTACCAGGAAGAGCGTTTCGATACAATTCGTGATGAGTACCTGGCCTTTGCCGAGAAACTGAATGCCGATCTTGATATCAAACTGGTGCCGCTGTCGGCATTGGAGGGTGACAATGTTGTTGGCCTGAGTGACAAAACGCCTTGGTATGACGGTGATTCGTTACTGGCATTGCTTGAAAATGTCGATATTGGCCAGGAACGTGAAACGGGAGATTTTCGTTTCCCGGTGCAATATGTTAATCGCCCTAACCTGGATTTTCGTGGCTTTGCCGGCACGGTGGCCTCGGGAGTTGTAAAAGCAGGTGATCAGATTAAAGCGTTGCCTTCGGGGAAAACCTCTACGGTCGAGCGTATCGTGACCTTTGATGGTGACTTGCCAGAAGCTCACCCCGGTCAGGCGGTGACATTAACCCTGACTGACGAAATCGATATTAGCCGTGGTGATACCATAGTGGCTGCCAATGATGATGTCCCACAGAGCAATCACTTGTTGGCTGACATTGTATGGATGGCAGAAGCTCCATTGGAGATTGGTCGCCAGTACGACATTAAGGTTGCCGGTAAGAAAACTGTTGGCTCAGTGGAAGCCATTCGCCATCAGGTTGATATCAATAACCTGGAAACTTTCTCCGCCGATGCGCTACCGTTAAATGGTATTGGCCTATGTGAAGTGACACTGAATGAAGAGATTGCCGTTGATGCCTATAAGGACAGTGTCGATACCGGTGGCTTTATTGTTATCGACCGTTTGACAAACGTAACGGTGGGGGCCGGGATGGTGCGTGAGGCGTTGGCAGGAACGGAAAGTCAACAAGAAAGCCCGTTCAGTGCCTTCGAGATTGAATTCAACGCGTTGATCCGTAAGCATTTTCCTCACTGGGATGCAAAAGATATCAGTAAACTACTGGGATAATAGCATGGGCTGGGAACAAGGAATGGTTCTTGCCATGTTAATGGTGATAGTAACCTGTCTGCTGACAACACGGATCAAACCGGCTTATTTATTTGCCGGAGCCGCCTTTGTCGGTTTCCAGGTTGGCATGATTGACTTGCCGACTTTGGCAGGCAACTTTACTAATTCATCGTTGTTAACTTTGGTATTGCTGATCCTTGTTTCTGTTGCCCTTGAGAAAACACGCCTGATCAGCTGGGTCGGGCGTCAGATTTCGCAAGGTGGCCAGTCTAGCGTGGTTGCAAAGCTTGGTTTGTCGACCGCGTTTTTGTCTTCATTTACTAATAATACGGCTGTGGTCGTGTCATTGATTGGTGCTATCAAGCGTAATCAGCGGCATGCACCATCCAGATTGCTGATCCCCCTTTCCTATGCGGCCATTCTAGGGGGAACGCTTACCCTGATTGGCACTTCAACAAACTTAATCATTAACAGTTTTGTTGAAGACGCCGGCTTACCAAGCTTGGGGTTCTTTGCGCCTACTTCTATCGGGCTGGCGGTGTTGGTGATTGGGTTGATTATCATCATCCCTCTTAGTTACCTACTGCCGGTCTATGATGACAATAGCCAGGATGACTTACCGTATTTTCTCGAAGCCCGAATTGTAGGAGGCTCGCCGCTGGCGGGCAAAACGGTTGCCGAGAATGGTCTGCGCGCGTTACGCCGCCTGTTTTTGGCGGAAGTGATCCGCAATGGTAAAAAGATAGCTCCCGTATGCCCAGATACTCGGCTACTTGCTGGGGATACCCTACTGTTTTGCGGTGATGTCGAAAGTGTCACCACGTTGCAGGAAATAAACGGTTTACATTTATTTGGTCAGCACCACCTCAATGGCCAATCGATGCTGGAAGTGATTGTTAGTCATTCCGCGGGAATTCGAGGTAAAACGCTAAAAAGTGTTCGCTTCAGAGAACGTTTTGACGCCGTTGTCGTTGCCATCCGCCGGGGGCATGAGCGTTTGGGGGGAGGCCTGGGTAATATCGAGTTGCATGCTGGTGACACTTTGGTGGTTGTGCCAGGCAAAACCTTCAATGAGAAAAAGCAACAGCTTAATCGAGAGTTTGTGTTGGTTAACGGGCTCGATTCCAGCGCGCGTTTAGATAGCAGAAAGAGCTTCAGCGTCCTGGCGGGGTTTATGGGAGTCATTGCCGCCGCGCTGCTTGATATTTTGCCGATTATTAATGGGCTTGCCGCTTACCTGCTGGTACTGGTTGCCACTGGCATTATCACTTTTACTGAAATCCGGCGCCGTTTTCCTGTCGATATCGTGGTTATTGTTGGCTCGGCACTATCGCTTGCCCAGCTTATGATCTCCAGTGGCTTGTCAGAGCGTATGGGCAATATGCTGATGACGGCATTCAATGGCTGGGGGATCTATGGGGCATTGGTTGCGGTATACCTGCTAACGCTAATCCTTACGGAGCTGGTTACCAACAATGCTGCGGCAGCACTTTCTTTTCCTATTGCCTACAGTTTGGCGGTGAGTTACGGCGCGGATCCGATGCCTTTTATTATGGCGATCTTATTCGGTGCCAGCGCCAGTTTTATTTCTCCCTATGGTTATCAGACCAATTTATTGGTCTATAGCGTGGGAAACTACAAATTAATAGATTACTTACGGGTAGGGTTACCGATCTCCATTGTGTATTCAGTGGTTGTACTTGCGTTGATCCCTCAGCTATTTCCTTTTTAATATGATTTTTAATCGTATGTCATGAAACGGAGTTAAATATGACAGCCGCGGTTCAGCCTCATGATGATGAGAATGTTGTATGGCACAGCCATCAGACGGATAAGGCCTTTCGTGCCAAGCAAAAAAAGCAAAAGCCTTGTGTAATGTGGTTCACCGGGTTGAGTGGCGCCGGGAAATCAACGGTTGCCGGTGCCCTGGAGTCCCGTCTTGCGGAGTTGGGCCATCATACCTACCTTCTTGACGGTGATAATGTTCGGCATGGATTGTGCCGTGATCTTGGGTTCTCGACGGAAGATCGCCGGGAAAACATCCGACGCATAGGTGAAGTCGCAAAGTTGATGGCTGATGCTGGGCTTATTGTATTAAGTGCTTTTATTTCCCCACATCGTCAAGAGCGTCAGTTGGTCCGTGACTTACTACCTGAAGGTGAGTTTCTTGAGGTATTTGTCGATACGCCGCTGGCTGAATGTGAGAAGCGTGATCCGAAAGGCTTGTATAAGAAAGCCCGAGCAGGTGAAATTAAACAGTTCACAGGGATCGACTCTGAATACCAGGCTCCGGAATTGCCAGAGATCCATTTACAAGCTGGTGAGGCATCGGTCGCAGAGTTGGTAGAGCTGTGTTTGGAGTCGTTGAGACAACGTCAGATCATCCGCTAATAAAAGGAGTCGCTACGAGTGAGTACTCTACTCGAATCGATATATGGCATAGCGCTTGAAGCCGGAGAAGCTATCATGGAGCGCTATCATGGCAATGTTCAGGTTTCTGAGAAGGCTGATAGTAGCCCGGTGACCGAAGCAGATCTCGCAGCCAATACCATTATTGTTGAACAGCTAAAAGCGTTAACGCCAGACATTCCTATTCTTTCTGAAGAGTCTGCTCATACTCCTTGGCCTGAGAGGCAGCATTGGTCTTCTTTTTGGCTGGTGGATCCTCTTGATGGCACTAAAGAGTTTTTGCGCAAGAATGGTGAGTTTACTGTCAACATTGCTCTGATTGAGAATGGCAAGCCAACCATAGCGGTTGTCCATGCCCCGGCATTGGACAAGTCTTGGTTAGGAGATAGTGAAAAGGCTTGGCTTCAGACAAAAGCAGGACGAGATCAGATAAAGGTTCGACCTGCAACTGTACCAACTGTGGTGGGCAGTCGTTCTCACCCTAGTCCAGACATGGCGAGTTATCTCGAAAAACTGGGTGAGCATAAAATGGCGGAAGTTGGTTCATCGCTGAAGTTTTGCTTGGTTGCCGAAGGTCGAGCACAATTTTACCCTCGGTTAGGTCCCACTATGATGTGGGATACCGCTGCCGGACAATGCATAGCGGAAAGCGCAGGAGCAACGGTGAAGCAGTTCAACGGTGATACATTAAGTTACCATCGAGAAGAACTGTTAAACCCATATTTTGTTGTGGCTATTTAAAGCCACTGTTTTTCGACAATATTAAGGCAGCCACTGGCTGCCTTTTTTTGCGAATTCTCTAAAACAAGATCACTCTACTCAGTTATTGGCTACGCTTATTCTACTGCGTTGAGTTTTGACGCTTTGATTGGGGGCGTTGAATAGCTTTATTTGTTGTCATTTTTATAGGCTATGGCTTGAATTATCAGCAATCGATGGAAAAGTTCAAAAAACTGGTTGTCATATTCTTCACCCTCCCTATAATGCCGCCTCACCGACAAGGAACAACGATACTTAGTAAGCTATTTGCAAGCTGTGCATAACTTGTAGGTAAGTGGGATATCTAAGAAAACAATTGAAAAAAGGTGCTTGACACCAGTTTGAAATTGCATAGAATTGCCACCCTCTTCGGTAAGTAAGTCGAAAGCGCTAAAAAACATGCTTTTGCATTATCGGAGTGAGTCAGGATGCGGTTTTGAGAAAATCAAAAAAACAGCTTGACTTAAAGTTAGAGGCGCGTAAGATACGCAGCCTAGCCAACACAAAGTGTTAGCGAAACGTTCTTTAATAATTTGACCATGCAATCTGTGTGGGCACTCGTGAAATGATTAGTCAAAAGATTTATCAATGAAACTGAGTGACCAATTCAAGTTGGTACAGCCTTGAGCTGTTTTGTTTTACTTTTTCAAAAGTGAA
>NZ_JAKRFQ010000334.1 GCF_022347985.1 Photobacterium sp. OFAV2-7 | reverse complement strand
CCCCTGATATGAATGGCAGGGGAGGGGGTATTGCAGCTGGTCCATGGGTACCTCCTATACCCCGAGTGACATCAGAATATAATCGTAGTGGAAATAGTGAGTTTTTATCCTATTAATTAATTTGCAGGATTAAAACTATATATCGTTAACTACTAGTAGTAGCTTTTTCCTTTAAGGATAAGAGTGCTAGCGAAAAAATCACTATTTCCACTAAACCGACAAGTTAGTTGGCTTTCGCCATGGTTCCCGGCAACGGACGGGCATCGTAAAGCGTGGTGTTGCAGGAGTAGCCGTTGTATTTGCTGTCCGGATACCCATTGTTTACTATATAC
The DNA here is from genome assembly GCF_022347985.1 of Photobacterium sp. OFAV2-7. Taxonomy (GTDB): domain Bacteria; phylum Pseudomonadota; class Gammaproteobacteria; order Enterobacterales; family Vibrionaceae; genus Photobacterium. The sequence goes on along the minus strand of NZ_JAKRFQ010000334.1, from coordinate 4,872 downwards.
GCCTTAAACGCCGTCTTGTTGTATGGCTTCCGATTGTTATGGTGACACCAGTCTTTGTAGATGGTGTATGCATGGGAGACCTTCAGCGGCGGCACCGACATTCTATGCTTACGCTCGCCCACAGCACTGTCTTCAACATCGTTAAGCCAACTGCTGATACTGTTGCCGTCAAGTTTCCACTCTTGGATACAAGCATGGTGCGCACTGGACAAAAACAAATCGTTATCGAGGTAGTCTTGTACCTCTCGAATAGCCCAGGCAAGGACTGCTGGCAGCTCCTGTTCGATAATTTGTGCTAGTAGCTTCGGATCACGCTCACGTTCTGGTTTGCTGTTAGCAAAATGGACAATCGACCAACGCCGCCAGAATCCTTCACTATGATCTTTGGTGGTGAGGTAATAGTTGCCGTTGAACCAGCAAGCAGCCTCTGGTGTGAACGTAAAAACTTTGCCATAAGGCTCACGGGCTGACATCGTGTCACCACCAATTATTGCCTTAAACTCAGCGCTAGGTACTGGCTTATCTTTGTCGATTTCAGGAACAAGGTTCACGCGCTTCCCTGCAAGAGCCGCATTTTTATAGTCACTGTCCATGTGCAATGGACTAACGCTGGTACGATACTCTTTTGGTACAAGAGCTTCGATCATTTTCAGGTACAATGACTTGCCCGAACCAGCGGCACCGTATAGCAACACTGCACGTTGTTCCTTGGATTGAAGCCCAAAGAGTGCAAGCCCCGTCATCATGCGTAGCTGACGAATCTGCTCTTCAGTTTGATGCCCCATGAATGCGTCCTGAAGCACGATAAGCAATAGCTCCGGCTCGCGGCTGAAGTCAGGCTCAATATCCAAACGAAACCGTGCTCGGTGCATAGGGCTCGGTGGCTCAAGCTTGATTTGGTTTTCTTTCACGAATAAGAAACCAGCAGGCGTATGGATCCCTTTTGGGGCATCTGCAAAGAAGCCATTTTGTTCGAGCGAATTATAAGTATGTGAAGCAATTGCCTTGTAATCACACTCTCGTCGGCACAGCTTTTCGTGATTGTATTTTTTTGCAATCTCAACCCCCACCTTTGATAGCTGCGTTTCGCACCAGACACCAGCTTGTTCGTCATATGACCAGAGGCAACCATACTCACAAACTGGGCGAAGCTCTTTATACTGGGCAATATAATCGTTAGCTATTTCACTGTGAGTCAGGTCTGGGGTTTCTTCTTCTTGCTTTTTGATAGCGATGGCTTTATTGATGTCAGCGAGATTAACATCTGTCGCCTCTTTAAGCCTTTTGCGCATGCATCCTGCTTGAAGGGTTGTCGCGTCTTTGATGAAACAAAGGGCAGCATCAAAAGCTTCTTCGTCAACACGATCTTTTAAGAGGGCTTTCAGTGCCTCATCAAAATCAGCAAAGGATGGTTCTGGCTTAACTGACTGCTGATTTTCAACTAAAGCTGCTTTAGTTGCCTCAATCCCGTGCTGAACTGAGAAGTCGTTCCAGTCCGTACCATTATCTGATTCCTCAAATTTGGGGTACGTATAGGTAATTTGAAGCTTTTCAGCTACCGATTTGGCAATCTCCAGCCCCTTATTTCCTTTACCCTCTTGGGCTTTGCAGTGATCATTGTCTTCCGCAATAATGATTTCACTATTTGGATATTGGCTCACAATGGCAGGAACTATTTTTCCAACCCTCCCGCATTGAAAGCTATAACTACACTAGATCCAGTAACCTCATGGATACTTACACCAGTTGCAAAGCCTTCGCAGATATATACAACAGCATTATCCCCATTCAGGGTGAAGCGCCCGCCGTCAAGTTTGCCGCTCTTCAGGAAGAACTTTGTTCCATCTGATGTTATGACTTGAAGGCTTTGCAGTTCGTTAGTGCTGGAGAAGACGAGAATGACAATACAGTTATTTAATGTTCCGCGCTTACTTTCATCCATAAAAAAGTCAGCGCAACGAACCTCGCTAATGAAACGAGCGTTACCCAGTCGTTTAATGCTCTTGCGAACGATATAAGGGGGGCTCTAGCGGGATATCTGTCGCTTCGCTATAGAGATGCTGAGCATAGCCAGCACGTTCGCTATTCATTTGCAGCCGTTTAAGAGCTTCAGCTTGCCGCAAGATCTCCATTTGAGCGGAAGAGAATGCCGCTGGCTTATTCGTAGAGCTAGATGACCAAGTACCTTTTATACCTTCACGCCAGCAGCCAAAACTACCGCCGAACGTCCCGTCAGGGTTAGTAAAAAAAGTGTAGTAACCAGCCTTGTCGCCAGACTTAACGTTGCTAATAAAGCGATGTAGTTCGCCATCTGGCGTAATTTCGCGAGGTGGTTCAATCCTTGCGTTAGCAATTGTTGATTTAAAGTTTTCAATATAATCGTAATTATTCATGCCTAATCCTTGGCAAAGCACCATCATGAACTGTTAGACGATCAATCGGGGAGCGAATTATTATTGTAAGAGCTGAAAAATATCAACGGCTATCGTTCAAGTGAAATGTGGCTTGTTTCGTGAAATGCTCTAGCGATATGTTTATTGATAAAGTTAACTCCACGTCTTATCAATATTTCTTCGATCTTAAGACCATCTTGCTCAATAAACGTCTGATCTGTGTATGCGGAATGGTCTTTGTGATACGGAAAAATAGCTTCTAATGTCATGTGACAAGAAATAAACTCGCCATTGTCATTATATTGAGATACTACGTTGATACCCATGAATTGAACTAGGTAATCAATGAGTTGTTCTCGGTCATGCCTTCCGTCCAAAATACGTTTTAATCAGCTTCAGTTAATGTTTTTCTCATAAGTAGTTTGCCCAATACAAAGGCAGCTGCTGTTTTTATTTCCATACTCTTTTTCCTTTATTTTATAGTTAATTACGCCAAGTAATGGCTGTTTATGCGGTTTAGTTGAAAGTGGTAATTGAGTAGCCATACACAATCAGTAGTTTATTTTTGATTTAGGCTGTCAAGGAAAGTGAACCACGCTCTACAATTAACTGTTTAACGCACTCAGTAATCTCGTCTGGGCTTTGGGCCTTAATAGTTGCAGCGATAAGCTGATCAATCTCGCGCTCTGGCCAAGCGACTTTACGCCCGCCTAGATTGACGGGAGGGGCCATGAGCCCATTATTAATACGCAAGTGTAGTGTCGATTTTGAGTAGGCTAAGCGAGAAAGTACCTCTGTCATTGGTAACAAGAGAAGTGTTGGAATCCTTTCCATTTTATTTCCTATTTTTATGTTCAGGTTTGTTTGGGAAAGAACTATATGGAATAACTCAAAATCACTCAATTCAGTAATATGTACTTTTGTGAGTATTTATTGATGCGAAGTGTTTATGATTTATCAGATAAATGAGGGGGCAACCCTTATAAATTAGTTAGTTGAGTGGCCTGTTTACATAAATAAAACAAGGAAACATAACATTTTAAAAAGTGAGGTTTTCGCCTCAAATTCAGCCAACTACTGTCTGTTGTATTGTACTGTGCTGTCTTGCGAATGCGATTTCCTCTGAAGAGGATAGAAGGAGTGGCTATATCAAATGGTTCGATAAGAGATCGTGCTGACAGATAGAAATAAGTGCCAGCACAATAAAAGTATATCAAATGATAACGACAGAATTTTATAACGTTGTATTGCTTCTTGCTGAGCTAACTAGGTGAATGCTCCATGCTTCCATCAACTGTCTACGCTGCTCTAGATAGGTAGATCGATTATAAGCACGACGAACTTCATTTTTGACAGTGTGGGCTAGTGCGGCTTCAATTACATCAGCAGAAAAGCCTTGCTCATTTAGATAGGTAGAGCCTATGGCTCTTAGACCGTGTGAGACTAAGCGGCCTTTAAAACCCATTCGCTTCAACGCATTATTAGCGGTTTGCGTGTTTGGTGCCGTTTGGGCGCACTCGCAAGGAAGAGGCTACTGCCGTCACTGAGGGTGTATTGCTTATCTCGTGACTTGGCTTGTTTTATTTCGGTATTGGTAAGAGGTTTGGTTATCCGTGCCATTTGCTATCCAGCTTGGTTATTTAGCCATCCTGGCTAGGCGTGATTTGCTATGGGATAGCTAAAAGGATAACTAATAGGGTAGGACTGTAAAGGATGATGTTGGACGCTATAGATGCAAGAAAGCCCGGCAGCGCAACAGCTTTCCGGGCTTTCCGAACGTCCTAGGACGTTATCATACGTATGTTTGGTGGAGCTGGCGGGAGTTGAACCCGCGTCCAAAACCAGTCTAACCAGAGGCGCTACATGCTTAGTCTGTCTTTATTCTCGTAAGTGCACTGCGAACAGACACGCTATGCAAGTACATACCAGAATTCATATTTCGCGGTTCATCTCTCTAGTCAAAGATTCCCTCGCTATCTTGTTTGGGTTTGAACCCCTGTTATTCCCCGTCTTACAAGCGGAAGCTAGGGCAGGAGCGCTCTCAGCAGGGTATTAAGCTGCTAGTGCGTAGTTTTCGTCGTTTGCGACTATTTTTTTGCGGCTTTTTTACGAGGCCAACCGCACCTCGGCATGCTCCCAAAGCCTTCGTGATCCTGTCGAATCCTAAATCAGCCCCAGAGTTCGATCGATGGTAACAGAAAATGCGTATGGGTCAACATAAAACCCTGTTGAACCGACTCTTATGGAGAAAAATCCACCACTTAGCCAGTTCGGCATCTTCTTAGCGCATGCTGCTCTTCATAATACGTGCCTTGTCGCGCTGCCAATCGCGATCTTTCTTGTCGGCACGCTTGTCGTGCAGCTTCTTGCCTCGCGCTGTACCTATCTTTAGTTTAACCCATGAAGCCTTCCAGTACATGGAAAGGGCCACAATGGTTTGGCCGTCGCGGTTTACCGCGCCCAGCAGCTTGTCGATTTC
>NZ_JAKRFQ010000333.1 GCF_022347985.1 Photobacterium sp. OFAV2-7 | reverse complement strand
CTTAATAAACCCTAAGTATTAAAATTACTTAGGAATATTAAAGCTTTTCTCGTCTTTGCAGGTAAATGTGTAGTAATTACTACGCTCGTTGAAAACAGAGAAGCCTTTGCCATAGCAATATGCGCCGTTCAGTTCGTTCATATAGGCAAGTGTTTCTTTGTCCTTTACCAGGAAGTAGCTGTCATTTTCACAGATAACCCTGATTTTGCCATCATCTCCCTGAGAGTAGGTTTTTACCTTGGCGCCACACAATGTGAAGCTCAAATCAACATACTCATCGGCACGCTCGTCCACTGTTTGTGAACAGCCAGCAAGAAGCAATGGTAGTAGAATAATGCTCAGTAATGGTTTCAAAGCCAAATCCTTGACAAATAAAGTTTTATAATCAGTGTAATAGCAATATTATGCTGAATTATAGCAGTCAGTGCAATAAACTTCAGGGAGCGATGATGCTTACATTGTCGATATGCTTCGAAGTTATTCTATTCAGTGTTTTTTCTTGCCTTGCTTCTCATCAATGCGACAACGATGCCAAATAGAATAGTGGCGAAGACCTGCCGGTCCATGTGCAATAAATACCGACATCAGCAGCACTGTGACAAATAGCATGGGTTTATGCTGAGGAATAATAAAGAAAGAGCCAAGCAGCATCAGCTTCACCAATGTCAGGACACCTTTTAGCTGAATAAGCCATAGCCTGGAGCGACTAATCTCAAGCGTCATTAGAATAACACCTGTAACCATCGCCAAAATCCACCAGTTCAGCCATAACTCGCGCTCGACGCTATACAGAATACCGCCGGCAGAGCCTGCGATCCCTAAGATATGCAAAGCCCTCACCCCAGTTTTACTCAGGCGTTGAATCCAAAAACGGGTCTCTGATATTGGGTATTGATCTTTAGACGCTGTGCGGTGATCGGATGATATTCTTTCGGCGTGTACTTGTTGCTGTTCTGCGGTTGCTTTTTTCATCTTGTTGTCAGGGTATTCATTCAGTACATGGAAGAATACCCTTTCTTTGCCAAGGTGTAATCTGATTCTTTAACGAGTGCTTGCCTTCGTCAGAGTCGTGATTTCACCATCAACCACCAGCACGCAATCCATTCCGGCTGCCAGTGCAGCGGTTTTGCCTAGTTCGGTATCTTCAAATACCAAACAATCACAAGGCTCAACACCGATGCGCAGTGCTGCCTGTAAGAAGGTATCTGGGTTGGGTTTATGCTTGTCTACGTCATCAGCTGTGACCAACGCATCCAGCAACGGCAGGATGTTTGTTTCACCGAGCAATGGTAACGCGTTCATCTGACGGCATCCGGTGCCGACGGCAATCTTTTTCGATGATTTGTTATCAATCAGCAACTGATAGGTGGAAGATATCACTTCTCCCTTAAAATCCAACGTTTCAAAAAACTCGCTTTTGGTATTCGCCAAACGCTTGGTATCAAAGTTCTGCTGATAACGGTGATTAATTGCCTGCGCCGTTTTGATAGTCGGCATACCACCCAGGCTGTAAAACCACTCTTCGTCGAACGGGATCTCGAAGAGTTCGCATGTTTTTTTCCATGCCTCGACATGAGCTGGCATTGAGTCTATCAAGGTGCCATCCATGTCAAAAATAAGTCCTTTGTAGGGTGTTAAGTCCATATTGCTCCTTTAATTTTCGGGTATCTATTCCTGTTTTATCCTATAACCTATCAACCCACCATGTCACTTTTATTGCATATGTTCAAGCTGAATAGCTGCACGATCTCGTCAAATCGTTACTTTTTCCACAGGCAAACGTTTAGATGGAAATGAATTCCGAGACTTAGCGAACATCTAACCTAACCAGCCCCCACTTTCTGGCTATCCGATCAAAAAAACCCTGCGTTTTCTTCAGCTCGATCCAATGATTGATGTAATTTATCCAGATCTGATCTTCTTTGGGCAACAACATAGCCACAGGTGTCGGGCGACGCATGCCGTTGACTTTGGCAACGGTTAGCTGGGGAAATCGGTTGGTTATCGTGGCGGCTTCAATATTCGATGTTACAATCACTGTCGCTTTGTTGGTCAGTAATTGTTGATAGTCACGGAGAGGAGCCTGAATGATGTTATGGCGGGCTTTGGGGAACATTTCCTGTACCAGCGACTCTTGAACCGTTCCTCTGGTCGAGGTTATTGTCACAGAGCTAGAATTAAAATCACTCCATTTACGAAACCGCTTAAAGTTTTGTTTTTGGATAATGGGTACGAAAGCGAGATTAAAATACGGCTGGCTATAACCAGCAACACGTGCCCGCTTCATATTAAGGGCCGCACTGCCTGTCATATCATATTTATCGGTAATAACGCCGCTGACCAAAGTTTTCCAGTCAGTCGCGATATACTCCACGGTCACCCCCAAATCTTTTGCCAACTCGGTGGTGATATCGATATCGAAACCGTTATAGAAATTAGTAGCAGGATCACGGATGGTCATCGGGTTCCAGTCCCCCGTCGTTCCAACCCGGAGTACACCGCGGTCAATAATTTCCTGCAAACGACTTGGGGCCGCATTAGAGGGAGCTGAGAACACCGACACCAAAGCAAAAACAACGACGACAACTTTCTTCAGGGCGTACAACGCTCTCATAGATACCTCTCCCCCAATCTACCTGAATACACAAGCGCATACGTTTAAAGATAGCAGTTATTTGTTCAGGTATTTCGCAAAGAAGTGATACCAAAAGTTGTCGTTCATTATCGTCACATAATCAGGCTATGCTGTCGTACGCGACTCCTGGCAATCATATCCCTTGAGAAAGATATCCACACACCGCTCCAAATACGACCGACGCTCTTCATCCGTCTCGCCGCTATCCTGCCCGAGGTATTTCCAGTACACCGCCCTACCATGAAGCATCAATAGCAACTGTAAGGCAGCATCACGTACATCGATATCAATGGTAATAATCCCTTTATCTGCATTGTGAGCCAAATATTCGGCCACCATATCCGTTGTCGTTTTTGGCCCTGCATTGAGATACACCTGGGCAAGTTCAGGATGTGTATCTGCCTGGCTGACTGACGTCTTGTAAGTATGCTGCGCCTCATCACTCATCAGCATGTTCTGGAACCGCCAGGCAAACTCACAAAGTACTTCACGCATCGTGCTTGAGTCATCAATCAAACTACCGTCCAACTGATTGGCCGTACACTTAGCCCGAATACAGGTATCAAACAATTCATCCTTGGTTTTAAAGTGGGCGTATACCGTTTGCTTGGAGACCTTTGCTCTGACTGCAATAGCATCCATACTGATGGCGTACCCCTGCTCGGCAAACAGCTCACCGGCCGCTTCTAGGATCTGCTCTCTCTTCTTTGCACTTCTCGGATTCAATACTGGCCCACTCACAATTAACATCCTTACATCACAATTGACACTTTTGATACAATCAAACTGGACAGTCTAGTTTGCTTGAGTTATTTTTAACTCATATGGACTAGACAGTCTAGTTCTAGCATAAACCCTGTCAGGATGAATTACCATGCGACGGAAACTAAAGTTCACAGCTTGTAGCCTAATAGTTGCCTCTGCACTACTGAGCGGCTGCAACACATCAAATACCGAAGCAAGTCAAACACATGAAACCCAGCAGTTACCTAGGGTCAATACTGTCACCCTCGTACCCTCAGACCATTACCTGGTCGAGAGGGAGTATGTTGGCACCGTTCAGGCCGGTCAGCAGGCCAATCTCGGACTAGAGCTAGGTGGCAAGATTGCGCAGATCCTTGTCGATGTCGGCGACAAAGTAAAAGCTGGCGACCCACTGATTATCCTCGACAAGCAGCTACTTCAGACTCAGGCTGACGAGCTCCAAGCCCAGCAGGCGCAAATTACGGCCCAGCTTGAGTTAATTGAAGCCAACCTGAAACGACAGAAGGCGCTGAAGAAGAAAGGCTTTAGTGCCGAATCTGAAATCGACAACCTGAACAGTCAGAGAAATGCCCTGCGGGCAAATTACCGCCAGCTCACAGCCTCTTCTGCAGCCAATCAGCTGCAGCAACAGAAGTCGACCGTGTTTGCACCGTATGACGGAACTATCAGTGCCCGCTTCGTCTCGAAAGGCGACGTGGTGAATACCGGTGCTCCAACACTGACCTTGCTGGCCAGCACCAACAAAGAAGCGCACATTGGCATTCCTGCCAAGCAGTTGGCCAAGATGAGTGAAGAGGCTGACTGGACCTTACGGATCGGTAACCGCTCTTACGATGCCAGCTTGCTAAACCCGGGCGCACGGGTAGACACCGGCTCTCGCACTGTGAAGCTACGATTTGGCCTACCGCAAAATGCTGACGTTATTGACGGCGAACTTGCCTACCTGCAGTTCAGTGATATTCGGGAAAAACCCGGCTACTGGGTCCCACTGTCTGCCATGACGGATGGTATACGTGGGGTTTGGAATGTGTTTGCCCTCAACGAAAACAATCAGGAGCTTCGTATCGAGCGACGCTCGGTTCAGGTGCTTTACGCCAATAACGATCACGCCTTTGTGACCGGCGCGATCAGTAATGGTGAACGTCTGGTTTCCGACGGGCTTCACCGCTTGGTGCCCGGACAGGCAGTAATGCCGGTAAAGAAGCTTCCTTTGCCACTGAGTGAAACCGATGATGAGGCCTAATCCATGAAGATAAACCACATTATCAATAACACTCGGCTACTGGTATTGGCGGTAGCACTGCTTATAGTCAGTGGGCTTTCCGCCATCAATACCCTGCCCCGCGCTGAAGATCCGGTGATCCACAATCGTTTTGCCAGTGTGATCACCCATTTCCCCGGTGCAACAGCCGAGCGGGTCGAGGCGCTGGTGACGGAAAAAATTGAGACGAGCCTGCGCCAGCTTGATGAAGTAAAGCTGCTCGCATCTGTTTCTCGGCCGGGAATCTCCGTTGTAAGGGTTGAGTTAAAAGATGAAGTGAACAACTCCGAGCCCGTTTGGTCACGAGCAAGAGACAAGCTGGCTGATGCACAGCCGTTACTGCCACAAGGCGCATCTGTGCCAGAGCTGGATGATGACCATGGCTATGCCTTTACGGTAATCACTGCCCTGAGATGGCAAGGGCCGACCGAGCCGGATTTATTGACTCTGCGTCGCTATGCCATCGAGCGGGGTAACCGCCTGCGGGTATTGAATGGCACCGAGTTCGTCGACCTGTACGGGCTACCGGACGAGGAGATCCTGGTGACC
>NZ_JAKRFQ010000332.1 GCF_022347985.1 Photobacterium sp. OFAV2-7 | reverse complement strand
TGTGATGAATTCAGGCTGATTGTGTCACAACGTGCCGTAGGTACTGGCGAACCTTTCGTCAGTAGAAGGGCATTAATAGCGCGGACCTGCCAGCAAATAGAGCAGGAGCATATTGAAGGAACCCAACATTGAAAACTCTAACATTGAAAACTCAAATCAGCTTAGTCTTACCTAACTGCAGTATTATTACTGAACCTTGATATTTCCTATCTAAATCATTTCAGCTTTTTGCTGTAAACCTGTTACCTCATTAGCTTTTGGCTGATGGTATCTTTGTGTTTACCGGCAGGAAAAGAATACCTGACATCCTATTGACCTTCTATGTGGCCATGCAATCTATTAACCGGATTTCATACCATATAAGTTGAGTCGGATATTACCTCAGGTATGCTCTGCCGAACGTCATGTTTCATATGACGTGTTAATTATTGGATGACACCCATGAGTAATGTGTTTGATTTAGACGATATCAAGCTAGCCTCAAACGTACCGGTTGTACATGAATTGTACGATTTGACACCCGATGAGCTTCTGCTTAGTCAGGAGCATTATGAGTCGGAAGTGCGCTCCTATCCGAGAAGGCTGCCACTTGCTATCAAGAAAGCATCAGGCGCACTGGTGGAAGATAGCCGCGGCCAATTATTTCTAGACTGTCTGGCTGGTGCCGGAACACTGGCGCTGGGTTACAACCACCCAGAAATCAACCAGGCAATTATCGAACAGCTAAACCAGGGGCTGCCTTATCAGACCCTGGATATGACGACACCGGCCAAAGATAAATTCATTAAAGAAGTGATGAATTTCCTGCCGGATGAATTTGCTGCGAATGCCCGTATTCAGTTTTGTGGTCCGTCAGGTGCCGACGCTGTAGAAGCGGCGATCAAACTGGCCAAGCAGACTACTGGTCGTAACACGATGGCGGCTTTCCATGGTGCATACCACGGTATGACTAACGGAACCATGGCATTGATGGGCAACCTGGGAACGAAAGAGCGTCGTCAGGGGCTGATGGCAGATGTCCACTTCCTGCCGTTCCCATATAGCCTGCGCTGCCCGTTCGGTCTGAAAGGCAATGAAGGGGCCAAACAGAGTATCCGTTATATCGAACGTATGCTGAGTGATGATGAAAGCGGTGTACAGAAACCCGCAGCGATCATTGTCGAGCCTGTGCAGGGCGAGGGTGGGGTGATCCCGGCTCCGGCTTTCTGGCTACAAGAGCTGCGTCGTATCACCAAAGAACATGGCATTCTGCTGATCCTTGATGAAATCCAGTGTGGTATCGGTAAAACCGGTCACCGCTTTGCGTTCGAAGAATCAGGCATTACGCCGGATATCTTGTGTTTGTCGAAGGCTGTCGGTGGTGGTTTGCCGATGTCTGTACTGCTATTTGATAAGTCGATTGATACCTGGCGTCCGGGTGAGCACACAGGCACATTCCGAGGCAACCAGCTTGCTATGGCGACCGGTGCCAAGGCGCTGGAGATTATTCGTCGTGATCATCTGGTAGAGCATGCTGAGAAAGCTGGCCAATACCTGCGTGAAGGCCTTGAACGTATCGCTGGATACACCGATTGTATTGCTGAAGTACGCGGCAAAGGCTTGATGCTGGGTGTTGAGATTGTTAAGCCAAACAATCAGAAGAACAAGTTTGGTGAGCCTGAAGCTGATCCTGAAATGACGGCGAATATCCAGCGCGCTGCGTTGGAGCGTGGTCTGATCATCGAAAAAGGCGGGCGTCAAGGTGCTGTGCTGCGTTTTCTGCCACCGTTGATTATTAGCTACGAGCAAATTGATTTTGCACTTGATGCGTTGAGCAAGGCCATTCTTGCTACAGCTGGTCCGGCAACAATTTCAGAAGCCAATGCTGAATCGGATCAGGAGCAGTGGCGTTCGTACTTCATCCACACTGGTGAAGGCGGTGCCGATGAACTTGAAACGGCGTTAAACCAGACCACACAAGTTCTGAAACAAGTTTTCGAAGCCGCTGATGCACCGTATTCCGGGTTGGAGCCGCTGGTACTGAAAAACCTGATCAACAATATCGAGTTGGATGATCAGCAGTTGCCTCTGGAAACAGTCATAGAGCAGACTGGTGAACTGATCGCCAAGAACTCGATCATGGTCCAGCATCCAAGCTGTATTGCGCATCTGCATACACCGCCTTTATTGCCAGCGGTTGCCGCCGAGGCATTTATTAGCTCATTGAACCAGTCAATGGACTCATGGGATCAGGCAAGTTCTGCAACTTATGTGGAGCAGAAGGTTGTTGATTGGCTCTGTGGTGTTTACGAACTTGGCGAACAGGCCGATGGTGTGTTCACCAGTGGCGGTACTCAGAGCAACCTGATGGGCTTGTTGCTGGCGCGTGACTGGGCCGCAGATACGATTTCTGGTCATAACATCCAGAAAGAAGGCTTACCGGATTATGCCGGCAAGATGCGTATTCTTTGCTCTAAGAAGTCTCACTTTACAGTACAGAAATCCGCATCGCTGCTTGGACTGGGTGAGCATGCCGTGGAATGTGTCGATACCAACCCTGATGGCACAATCAAGCTGGCCTCGCTTGTGACGACCATTGAGTCAATGAAAAGTGAAGGCTTGATGCCGTTTGCCCTTGTGGGTACAGCAGGGACGACCGATCACGGTGCGATTGATGATTTGGCCGGTCTGGCGGATGTTGCCCAGCAGCACAACCTGTGGCTGCATGTCGATGGTGCCTACGGTGGTGCGTTGATCCTGAGCCGTCATAAGACGCGTTTGCACGGTATAGAGCGTGCAGACTCGCTCAGCGTGGACTTCCATAAGTTGTTCTATCAGCCAATCAGCTGCGGTGCGGTATTGCTCAAAGACAAAGAGCACTTCAAGTACTTGCTGCATCATGCTGATTACCTGAACCGAGAAGATGATCTGCTGCCAAATCTGGTCGACAAGTCGATTGCCACCACCAAGCGCTTCGATGCTCTGAAAGTGTTGATGACGATGCAGTGTGTGGGCACCCAGGCGCTTGGTGCGATGTATGATCATCTGCTGGGTCAGGCACAGCAGGTTGCCGATTTGATCAATCAGTCTGCTGACTTTGAATTGCTGGCCGATCCCGCTTTGTCGACAGTATTGTTCCGCTCCCTTGGCGATCAAACAGTCGATATCGATCAGTTCAACAAGCAGCTCCGTATTGAAGCTTTGGTGAAAGGTGTTGCTGTATTGGGTGAAACGGTAGTCGACGGAAAAGTGGCGCTTAAGTTCACGATTCTTAACCCGTGTCTGACGATGGCTGATTTCGAAACCTTACTTAACGATATTAATAACTTGGCCCGTACGCTGGTTCATTAATTGATTTACTAACAATAGGTGCTGCTAATCACTGGCTGAAAACAGTTATGGCAGCACCAGCGTTCTAAAACGTATTGATTATTAACGGAAGAAAATAACGATGGCTATTCTACAAATTGGTGCTGGTGGTGTTGGCTGGGTAATTGCGCATAAAGCAGCTCAAAATAACGACGTTCTTGGTGATATTACGATTGCATCCCGTACTGTTTCTAAGTGCGAAAAAATCATTGCGTCGATTCAGAAGAAGAACAACCTGAAAGATCCATCAAAGAAGCTGGAAGCACGCGCTGTAAATGCTGACGACGTTGAAGCATTGGTTGCCCTGATCAAGGAAGTACAGCCTGATTTGGTTATCAACGCCGGTCCTCCATGGGTGAACATGGCAATCATGGAAGCGTGTTACCAGGCCAAGGTGTCTTACCTGGATACATCTGTAGCGGTTGACCTGTGTTCTGAAGGCCAGCAGGTTCCACAGGCATACGATTGGCAGTGGGGCTACCGCGAGAAATTCAAAGAAGCGGGTATCACAGGTATTCTTGGAGCCGGTTTCGATCCGGGCGTAGTTAGCGTATTTGCCGCTTATGCGGTTAAGCACCTGTTTGATGAAATCAACACTATCGATGTGATGACCTTGGCACAGCTCCGGGAAAGCCTCAACGACGAGCTGTTTTATCGCCATGGTAACCAGCTTGTAGCCACGCCGCTGGCCCGTCGGTTAGGGCCAACAGTCCACCAGATGATTAACGAGATGAATCAGATGCTGACTCAGGAAGCGTTTGATCCGTCTCGTTACGAAGGGCGTTTCTCTCTTGCAATGCGGGAAAGTACATTTGAGCTACTTGCGGCTAAGCTGAGTGCTCGAGTGCTAGCGCAGGCTCCGGAGCTACGGTTGGAAATCTGGTCGAAGGACAGTATGGGTTTTGAGGGGCTGACAAAAGGGCAGCTTGACTTCATTATGTTGCCGCATGATCGTAGCCAGCCACCCAGCTCTCAGAATAATCTGGTGTGGGAAACGCTGATAGACGATGAGATGGTTTGTCTGATGAACCCGACACACCCGTTGGCCGAGAAGTCATTAATCATCGATGACTACCTCAGCTATGGTCATGTCAGTATTATGGATCAGGACTTAAGCGTTCCCTTCTTTGAGATGCAATTGGCTCAGCAGCATCGTAAGCGTCGGGTTGCAATAAACGTTGCTGATTTTGGCAGTGCGGCATTAATGTGCCATCACAGCGATTTGTTGTTTACCTGCTCGAAGCGGTGGGCGAGTACAGCAATGCAGGCAAAAGGCTTGATCACCAAACCTCTTCCGTTCAATTATGGTGAGGTGTCATACAGCTTGGTGTGGCACCAGCCCAGTATGAATGATCCCGCTCATCGCTGGCTCTACGAGCAGATCCTGGAGTGCTGTCGAGAGGTGAAGGGTGAGTGATGTCACTCAATGCCTTACAAAATGAAGTGTTTGTTCAAGGCAGCATAAGCTGCCTTTTTCATATCTTTTTCTAGAACACTGATATTAATCATGTTTATATGAGCTTGATTTGCTATAACATTGACTGATTGTGATGTATTAACAATGCTCGCCGCGTGTAATGTTCAATCAATGATCATGAAATAAAAGGATTTTAATCAGTGAAACGTATAACTGCATCTTTGATTTGGTTGTTGCTATTCGGGTGTAATTCTTCCGGCAGTAGCCCTCAAGAGAGTAATAGTGGTACTTCTCTGTCGAAGTGGAATGAAGCATCAGTGACATCATATAGTTTTCAATACGAAGAAAGAGGCTTTTCACCACTAAAAGGGCCATGGGAAATTCAAGTCCAAGACAGTAACGTTATATACGTAAACTATATTGGCGATCAAAATCCAACTGTGCTG
>NZ_JAKRFQ010000331.1 GCF_022347985.1 Photobacterium sp. OFAV2-7 | reverse complement strand
ATAGCCGTAATTGGTGGTAAATACTGCCACTGACTGGGCTACCTGCGTCAGTTCAAGCGGAAATGAGTCTGAGAGCTCACCGACGACAAGGACCTTGCGATTTTCAAAAAACTCAAGCTGGCGGGCAACAACCTGGCTTGCAGCAGTATAGGACATAACGGCCTCAGTTTAGCTTTACATGGAGTAAGGGCGCGAATTGTTCCATAAATCACTGGCTATGAAAAGGCGATCAAAGCCGCGAAGAGGCGGCTTTGTTACGGGAGGGTGAAGATCAGGGGCTAGCTTTGATCCTGATTGTCCAAAAAGTCTTTGAATTCGACTTCATAGAGTTTGAACAGTACAAGGGTGACGGCAAAGATAATCGGGCCGTAAATCAGGCCGATTAAGCCGAACAGGTGCAGGCCGCCGAGAATCGAGAAAAAGATCAGCAGGGTGTTCATGCTGGAGTTGCCCTGCATCAACAGCGGACGAAGGAAGTTGTCGATGGAGCCGACCACGACAACACCCCAGCCAGCCAGAAACATCGCCCATTCCCACTGGTCGATCAGCAAGAGGTAGATAGCGGCTGGCAGCCAAATCAGGGCCGTACCGAATACCGGAATGAATGAGGCAAAGGCCATCATCGATCCCCAGAACAGGCCGGGAAAACCTGCCAGCCACATTGCAAAACCGCCCGCGAAACCCTGGGCCAGCGCTGTGAGGAATGATCCCAGTACTGCCGACTTGGCTACCTGCTCGACTTCCGTCAACACGGCATCTTCCTGGCTGCGGGATAGCGGCAGGACATGGCGAATGGCCGATACCATTTTCTTGTGGTCCCGAAGCAGGAAGAACAGCACAAACAGCATCAGCATAAAGCTAATCACAAAGTTGGTGGCATCCCCGAGAAGCCTGGCGCTGATATTTAGCAACTGGGCACCAAACTTGGAGGCCGCTGCGGCAATCTTCTGAACAACGGCCTGGGCATCAAGCGGCTCGAAAGGCGAGTACTGTTCGATAAGCGATAGGGCTTTTACGGTGATCGGGTGAGACAGCACCTCTTTGGCACCGCCGGTGGTTAGCCAGACATAGCTATCCTTGGAAAAGGTCGAACCCTGATGGACAATCGAGGTGAAGACAATCAGTACCGGGATCACGATGATAAAGGTGAGCAGGGTACATGAAATCATCGCGGCCGCATTGGGCTGGCGTGGAATTTTCGCCTCGACCCTTGCATGCAGCGGGTAATAGAGCAGAGAAATGATAAAGGCCATCACAATCGGCCCCAGATACGGTTCTATCAGGCGGTAGCTCGCATAGGCGGCGAGCGCCAGTGCGGCGATCAGCATCCAGTGACGTGATTCGGCTTTAAAGGGTTTGGGCACTGTGATTATCCTTTCTGTTTGTTAACACTACATCGAGCGTGGCTTATAATTGCATCCGCTTGCGTAAGTAGCAATCGTTTATAAATCAAATATTTTAACTGTTGAGAGGCTCGGAGCTATGGGGTGTTGTGACTGCGGCTGCGAAACGAAAAAAAAGCGTAGGATTCCGCTGGCGGTATGGGTACTCGTGATACTGGCAGCCCTTGCGGTCTTTTTTTGGCAGTAAGGGGTATACCTGTTACAAAAAACGCCACTCGAAGAGTGGCGTTTCAATCGGGGTTGGTGTTGGCGGCTTAGGCGTTGGCTTCAGCAGCCAGAGTTGCAAAGGCAAAGTCAGCAGCGTCCAGGGTAGCTTCGATTTCTTTCTCGCCGTGAGCCAGTGACGTAAAGCAGGCTTCGTAGGCTGATGGTGCCAGGTAAACCCCTTTTTCCAGCATTAGGTTGAAGAAGCGCTTGAAGCGCTCGATGTCGCACTTGGTGACATCATCAAAGCAGGTGACACTTGACTGCTCGGTAAAGAAGAAACCGAACATCGCACCGACCTGGTTGGTCTGCAGGGCGATGCCGTGTTTGTCAGCAAGTGCCTTGAAGCCGTCAGCCAAACGCTGTGTGGTGTTGGCCAGACGCTTTTCGTTACCTTCTTTGGTCAGAACGCTCAGGCAGGCATGGCCGGCAGCCATCGCAACCGGGTTGCCCGACAAGGTGCCCGCCTGATATACCGGGCCGGTTGGCGCGATATATTGCATCACATCACGGCGGCCGCCGAATGCGCCGACTGGCATACCGCCACCGATCACTTTACCCAGCGTGGTCAGATCCGGCTTGATATTGTAGTACCCCTGTGCACCACCTTCCGATACGCGGAAGCCAGTCATGACCTCGTCAAGGATCAGCAGGGCACCGAACTCGTCACAGATCTCGCGCAGTCCTTCCAGGAAGCCCTGAACCGGTGGGATGCAGTTCATGTTGCCGGCTACCGGCTCGACGATAATACATGCAACCTGCTCAGGGTGCTCGGCGAATGCCGCGCGGACAGAATCCAGATCGTTATAGGTGCATGTCAGTGTGTGCTTGGCAAAATCTGCCGGTACACCCGGAGAGCTTGGCTGGCCCAGTGTCAGGGCACCCGAGCCGGCTTTTACCAGCAGGCAATCGGCATGACCGTGGTAGCAGCCTTCGAACTTGATGATTTTATCGCGGTTGGTAAAGCCGCGGGCAAGGCGGATGGCGCTCATGGTTGCTTCGGTACCGGAGCTCACCATACGTACCATTTCCATTGACGGTACCAGTTTGGAGACCAGCTCCGCCATGGTCACTTCCATTTCGGTCGGGGCGCCGAAGCTCAGCCCCTGTTGGGCTGCCTTGATCACGGCATCACGAATGGCGACGTGGTTGTGACCCAGAATCATAGGACCCCAAGAGCCAACATAGTCGATATAGGCTTTGCCATCAGCATCAAAAATGTAGGCGCCGTCAGCTCGCTCGATAAACAGCGGGCTGCCGCCGACACCGGCAAATGCACGAACCGGTGAGTTCACACCGCCAGGGATCGTTTCTTGTGCTTTAGCAAATAAATCAGCTGACTTGCTCATGGTTATGTCCTATTTTTCAAATATTACCTGATTTAAAGTGTCGGCATTGTACCTAAAATTCCGGGAACTTGGCGAGAGAATTGAAGGAATGTGCGCCCGGCCAGATCCTGCCGTCGTTTTGGCACGGATGGAAAGCTAGTTTTCATCATTGGCTGTGTAAAAAAAGGGTATTGTCAGCTACTCTTAGCGCAGACGAATTTCGTCCTTCCTGTCTGCCCCTGCCGGGGCAATCTACTCAATGATACGGCTGACTAATGACTGACAACACCCAAGGCACTCCTGCGCCTGAACGCCTGCAACCAAGCGGGTTGGTTCGGCGTTTTCTTTCTCGTGATAAAACACCGGTATCGGTACTGTTTCTTTCTGCACTGGTTGGCCTGGCCGCCGGTCTGATTGCTACCTTGTTTGAAATTACGGTTCACTGGGTGTCCGAGCAGAGAACGGAGTGGCTGAGAGACGTCATTAGCAGCTGGCTACCATTATGGCTGGCGGCATTTCTGATTAGTGCGGTACTGGCTTCGATCGGGTATTACCTGGTACATCGTTTTGCGCCGGAGGCGGCAGGCTCCGGGATCCCCGAAATAGAGGGAGCGATGGATGACATCCGCCCGGTTCGCTGGTGGCGGGTACTGCCGGTGAAATTTATCGGTGGTCTGGGGGCGTTGGGATCCGGCATGGTGCTTGGTCGAGAAGGGCCCTCGGTACAGATGGGCGGTAACATCGGCCGGATGGTTTCGGATATTTTCCGCCTAAAGGATAAGGAAGGACGCCATGCCCTGCTGGCCTCCGGTGCCGCGGGTGGACTGGCGGCGGCGTTCAATGCGCCGCTGGCCGGGATCATGTTTGTGGTCGAGGAGATGCGGCCGCAGTTTCGCTACAGCCTAATTTCTATCAAGTGTGTGTTGATATCGGCCATTGTTGCCAATATTGTTTTTCGCAGTATTCAGGGACAGCATGCGGTGATCACTATGCCGCAGTATGATGCACCGGTACTGAAGTCTTTGTGGCTGTTTTTGCTGCTCGGGATGTTCTTCGGGGTGTTCGGCGTTGTGTTTAACCGCCTGGTGACTCTGTCTCAGGACCTGTTTGACCGTATTCACCGTAATGAGCGCAGGCGCTATATACTGACCGGGACCATACTGGGCGGGTGTTTTGGCATATTGCTGCTGTATTTGCCCGAGCTAACCGGGGGAGGGATTGCTCTGATCCCGAGTGCGACTCACGGCGAGTACAGTGTCAGTCTGTTGCTGATCCTGTTTCTGGCCCGCGTCGCGACAACCTTGTTGTGCTTTGGCTCCGGCGCGCCGGGAGGTATCTTCGCCCCGATGCTGGCCCTCGGTACCTTGTTCGGGACCTTCTTCGGCTCGGTGGCCCAGCTGGCTTTTCCCGATCTCGGTATCGAGCCGGGGATGTTTGCCATTGCCGGGATGGGGGCATTGTTTGCCGCGACCGTAAGGGCACCAATTACCGGGATTTTGCTGGTGATTGAGATGACCAATAACTACCACCTAATTTTGCCGCTGATTATTACGACGCTGGGGGCGACCATGCTGGCCCAAGTGTTGGGTGGGCAACCTATTTACTCTCTGCTCTTGCGCCGCAAGATGGAAAAGGAAAAAATTGCTCAAAGAGCACAGTCTGAAGTGGTCAATACTTGAACGAGATAGTCAGGTATTAGATAATCAGGTTAATTACCGTATGTGTTTGAGAGGTTTTTAATGAGCGATGCCAATTTGCCGCTGAATTTTTCTGATGTTGCAGCGAATAAAGTGAAAGCGCTAATCGCCGAGGAAGAAAACCCAGAGCTGAAGCTGCGCGTTTACATCACCGGCGGTGGTTGTAGCGGCTTCCAGTATGGTTTTACCTTTGATGAAAAAGTGAATGATGGCGATACCACGATTGAAAACAGTGGTGTGACGCTGGTGGTAGACCCTATGAGCCTGCAGTACCTGCTCGGCGGTACGGTTGACTACACCGAAGGCCTTGAAGGGTCCCGCTTCTTTGTGAACAACCCGAATGCGACGACAACCTGCGGTTGTGGTGCATCATTCAGCGTTTAATCGCCAAAAACAGCAATAGCTTTCACGTTGCTCTACTGATGCAGTGAGAGCAACTCAGATAACAAAAAGCCGTCACATCCGTGACGGCTTTTTTGTTGATGGGCATTTTGGCTAAAACGGCGCGGTTATACCAATCTGGATAAGTAGTTGTTCAGATAGTTGCGCAGGAAAAATCACTTAGAACAAGGCATGAATTGCTGCTA
>NZ_JAKRFQ010000330.1 GCF_022347985.1 Photobacterium sp. OFAV2-7 | reverse complement strand
TAACGATGTGTTGCCTGCAGTGTCTGATGAATGGACAACCATGAAGTTTGCACTTAGCTGTTTTGCCGATGAAGGTATGGAGTTCTCAATGCTTAATACCCCATTCCTGCTGACAACAAGTGGTGAAATGGCATTTGACCTGGGTGAAGTTCGTTATGTTCCTCGCAGCTTGGATAAAGCTACTGATGAAGTTGATTGTGCTGCATTGGCTGTTCCTGCGTTGCCTGCTCTAGATGAAGACATTTCTTACACCTGGAGTGATACATGGAGCCCGAGTGTTGGTGTCTGGACAGCTCATACTGGCAGTGATTGGAGCCCTGCGCCTGACCATGTTGCAACTGCAACGGAAGTTGACAGTGAGGGTACAACAGTTGTGAACGTCGCTTTCAATGCGGCAAGCCCTGCAGATGACAAAGCGGTTATATTCCTAACTGGTAAAACGCAGAACCTAACGAACTATGTTGAATCGGGTAAGCTGGAGTTTGACCTGTTGGTTACCTCTTACGGTGATAACCGTGATGGCTTGGTGATCAAGATGGAATCTTCTGAGGAAAATGCATCAAGTCCGGATTATTTCCTGGAGAAAATTGAGACAGGAAAATGGACTGCTATCTCTGTGCCAGTTAGTGATTTAGCTATTGGTGGTATCGCAGAAACTGTTAATAAGCCATTCGCAATATTACCGGCCTGGGGCAACTCTCAAGCGGGTGTTGAATTTAGCTTTAAGAATGTTCGCCTGGTGAAGTAAATATTGGTGGGAGGAAGTTAGCTTCCTCCCACTTTTTCCTTTTTCAGCTTTCTTTATATACCCAACTCTCTTGATAGTTTTTCAGGGGAGTTGGGTATAAGTGGCTCTATCCTGAACGGAAATCAGAAATTTTATGAAAAAGAATCGGCAAATGTCAGTTATTAAGCGCATATATGCAGGCTTTGCGTTAATGGTGATCCTACTTGTCACGACAGTTATATTGATGCTTGATGGAGCAAATCGTATCCATAATCAATTGGAAACTGTTACCACAGGTGCTTTTCCCCTTGTCTCACTGGCAAATCAAACCAGTGTCAAACTCCTGGCTGCCGATAAAATCTTCAAAGATTTCCTTACCAGTAAAAATGCTGAGCGAATGCAAAGCTTTGAGAATAAATTCAGCTTGGCACATCAAGATTTTAGCTCTTCGCTGAAGCAACTATCGGCAATATCTGAAAATAACACTGTTTTGAGTGGCAAACTTACTGCATTGTTTGCAATGGAAGAGCGTTATTTCTCTGAGTCGCACAAAGCGATGGAAAATTATCGTACTCAGTTAAGTGTTCAGCAGGAGAGGCAGAAAGCAGTCCGCCGCTTCCAGCAGCTGCAGACCGAACTTAGTGTAGGTATGAAGGAGTACATTAGCAGTCAAGATAACCTTGCGGTTAAGCTGATGGCCAAAAGCTATTTCACCAAGCTTAAACAAACAGAAACGATCACCTCGGATGCGCTGGCCAGTGATGATATAGACGTTATTACCAAAGCGCTTAAGGACAATAAGCGAAGCGTCACTCGGCTTAACTACGCTTATAAAGGACTTATCGCTCAATTACCGTCACTCAAGGAAAGGTTTGATCAGTCTGTTGAACAGTTCACACTGGATATTGGTAAAAAAGGTGGTGTACTGGAGCAGCACTTCCAATATGTCGAGGCCAGTCATCGTCTCTATCGCAATATTTCTGTGCTTGCAGGCGAGGTTGATCAGGCTATGGCTATTCTTGACACATTTCATGCTGAAGCCGAGCAGTTGATGGACGATGCGATTGAAAGCGCTAATGCAAGTTACCGTGCTGGGTATACACAAGCTACCGTTATGGGTGTATCTGTAACAGCTTTTGCGATAATTCTTGGTTGGCTGCTGGCGCGAAATGTTCGTAAGCCGTTAGTTTCAATGCTCTCCACCCTTGAAGCGTTAACAGATGGCGATATGACACAGCGAGTGGACGACAATACGTTTACTGAGTTTAATCACCTTAGCAATCACATCAACACCTTGGCATCCAACCTACAAGATATCTTGCGAAAACTGAGTCTTGCCTCGGGGAATTTAGCGCAGGTGTCGGCACAGAACCAGGCAGCAACAACGGAATCCCAAACCCGCTTGAATGATCAGCGTCAGCAAACCGCATCGGTTGCTACTGCGATGACTGAAATGGAGCAATCGGTGAAAGATGTGGCTAATAGTGCCCAGAGCTCTATGGATAAAGTTCATGATGTTGAGGTTGCGGCGCGGACAGGGCGAGATGTGATGAGTAGTAATATCTCGACGATTCACCAGTTATCCGAGCGTCTTGATGAGTCCGTCAAAGTGGTTTCAGCTGTTCAGGGAATGAGCAGCGAAATTGGTTCAATTCTTGACGTCATTCGTCATATTGCCGAGCAAACCAATTTGCTGGCTTTGAATGCGGCAATCGAGGCTGCACGCGCAGGCGAACAGGGGAGAGGGTTTGCCGTGGTGGCTGATGAAGTCAGGCAGTTGGCAAAGCGGACCACAGACTCTACCGAAGAAATTGAGCGCATGATTCAAAACTTGCAAGCCTGCTCGGGCCAGGCCTCATCAGTGATGCAAGGCTGTGTGAGTGAAATGCATAACAGTATTGCCCAGTCATCTGAAGCGAACAGTGCGATGGAGGAAATCCAGGCAAAAATTATAGAGATCAGCCAGATGAGCAGTCACATTACCCAAGCCGCGGAAGAGCAAAGCACGACATCGAATTTGATTGCACGGAGCCTTGAAGATATCAGCCACATCGCTGATGCCAATTATATGTCGATAGAACAGGTTGCCGGGGTAAGTTGCAAGCTTGATGAACTTGCTAATCAACAAAATGACTTAGTACGTAGATTTAAAGTGTAGCGAATACGGCAACTCTACATAAAAAGATAGTTAGGATTTACCAATTGTTACCATGGAGTGTTGATGAAACTATACCAAACAGCGAAAGGCACTGATTTTAAGTTATCGGAAGTGCCAGTGGATAATTTACGCGAAGGATACCAGCATGACGTAAATACGACTTATACGGATGCTGGAGAACTGTTTAATGTATTTCTGGATGAAACTAAAACATTTCAGGAGTGGGAAGGGTTTGGAGGAGCCTTTACTGAGTCGGCCGCGAATGTCCTTAACAGAATGAGTGCCGAGAATCAGAAGAAAATGATGGAGGCCTATTTTCATTCAGAGAAGGGTATTGGGTATAATTTTTGTCGAACACATATTAATAGCTGTGACTTTTCTCTCGGGAATTGGGCGTGTTGTGAGACGGAGGATCCAGAGCTAAGAGACTTTAATCTTGAACGCGACAAGCAGCAAATCATCCCGATGGTTCACTGGGCCAAAGCGATAGCCAGTGAAGACATTACTATTTTTTCTTCTCCATGGAGCCCACCGGCGTGGATGAAAACCAATGGTGAGATGAATAACGGCGGGAAACTCAAACCTGAGTATCGTCAGGCATGGGCCGAATATTACTGTAAATATATCAAAGCGATGCAAGACGAAGGCGTGACAGTCAGTGCAATTACCATTCAGAATGAGCCAGCAGCTACTCAGGTCTGGGATTCATGTATATATACAGCAGAAGAAGAGCGTGATTTTGTTCGTGATTACCTTGGCCCAACGCTAGAAAATGAAGGTTTGGGACATATCAAGATAGTCTGCTGGGATCACAACCGTGCCGAGGCTTTTGACCGGGCACAGAAGATGTTTGATGATCTTGATGCTGCTAAGTATGTCTATGGTATCGGTATTCATTGGTACATGGGGGATAACTACGATAACCTTAAATTAGTAAACGATATTTACCCGGATAAAAAGATATGGTTTACAGAGGGTTGCCAAGAGTTAGGGCCGCACATTGGTGACTGGAAGGTGGGTGAGCGGTATGCCCATTCGATGATTAACGATCTTAATCACAATACCAGTGCGTGGTGTGACTGGAATCTATTCCTCGATGAGACCGGCGGTCCAAACCATGTAAATAATCTTTGCAGCGCCCCGATTATTGGTGACACGGTTAATGACAAAGTGATCATTAATCCTTCATACTACTATTTTGGCCATTTTTCTAAGTTTATTAAGCGAGGGGCGAAGCGGATCGCAGTTGCCACTACCAGTGATGATATCGAAGCAACGGCTTTCTTAAATCCGGATGGTGAAAAAGTCATGGTGATCATGAACCGTCTCGAACAAGATATAGCCTATGCACTAAATAATAGGAATAAAGGTTGCTGTATAACAATGCCAGCAAGATCAATTCAGACCTTAGTTCTAGATTAACAGTGTTCTAAATAGATATCGTTGGCGCAAGGGAAAATACCTTGCGCTAAATCTATTAAAACTTTGGTTCTTATATCCTTACCTTGTGCAAGGTATGGTAATAGTGATGAGAAAGAGAAATGAAGAGAATACTCGCTATTGGTTTAGTCGTACTGACCACGTCTTGCAGCAATAATCAAAGTATGGTTATTGATTACGGGGCCAAGAACGCTGAAAAAGTACAAAAAATCGAGCCGGAAACAGCCTTCCTTGCGCTTGAAAATGCACCTGTGTGCTGTGACTCGCTCGCTGAGATTGACTACCGGCAGATTTCTCAGCCGGGGAAGTTTGATTTTAATATTTTTCCACAAGATAAGGCATTTCGCTTTCGTTCGGGAAAATCCTTTGTTAAAGGGATTGCCTTGCCTCAGGTCAATGGGCCGATTAAGGTTGCGATATCTTCTCCAATAATATCGAGTGTTTTTGTACCCTCATTACTGGTATTAGATGAATCATATAACCCCATAGAAGTCTATGGTGATGAAACAATCAGCTACGATAAAAGCTCCTTGGTCAATGTTGAGCGTCTTTATGGAAATATTGAATTACCCTCGGAGTATCCAGATGGGCGCAAAGCCAGATACTTGGTTGTGTTTACAACTTCAGAGGCGATGAAAGGTGAAACGACTCTTGCCCAGCCAGATCCAAAATTGGCAGAAGTAGGCAGGGAGTCATATGCAATCAGACTGTATAGCAACCAACCTATTCCCCATACGGCAATTGGTGCTATCAGATTAGCCTTTGATTATCAGCAAAGCAGCCAAACTCAAATGAGCAAATATCTAGCGACAGATAATTCTGCTGATAATAGAAAGCAACAAGCTGAAACAATATTATCCGAGCAGGAGAAAAAAGCTGCTATTGGCGTTACAAATGAAT
>NZ_JAKRFQ010000329.1 GCF_022347985.1 Photobacterium sp. OFAV2-7 | reverse complement strand
TGAAAGGTAAAATTTTTGCAATCCTCAGTGCCGTACTGTTAGCTGGCTGTATCCAGGGGCCTCGAGCTCCGAGCATTAATGCCAACGGTGCAATCAAGTGGGCCAATGGTGTCAGTGAAGAAATGCACATTTCCACATCCGGCAGTACCCTGACGTTTGCCGCGCCGCAGAGCATTTTTAGTGCTGGTGGGATCACTATCTTTTCGCGTATTGACAGCGCCCGTAATGGTAACTGTGAACACTACTACAGCGAAGGTGCCGTAAAAACCCGTATGCAGATTTGCGACAGTGGCGAAGTGACGCTGATTGTCGAAGGTCAGGTGATCAATGTGGGAGCCTTGGCGAAATATGTATACTAGCCAAGTGGTGAGAATCTAGTATCGAGTGACGAGCAATAAACAGGCTGTTGTTTTTCTCGACACTCGTACTTTGGCTCTCGCCTCTTTTGTTTACCTCTCCGGAATATCAATTAAGACCAGCAACGCACCATCCCCCCCGAACTCCAGCGGAGCCTGGTGAAAAGCCATCACGTCCGGATGTTGTGCCAGCCACAACGGCGCTTTTTGCTTCAAGATATGTTTGCCAATGCCATGCATCACACAGGCGCAAGAGACACTTTCCTTGATACAGGCGGCAATCATGGCAGCCAGCTCGCGTTTGGCTTCCTGTTGCGTCATTCCATGCATGTCCAGATACATATCGGGTACATACACCCCGCGGCGTAACTTTTTCACTTCATATTTTGACACACCAGTACGGGCATACTGCATCGGGCCATGCTCGTTGAGGAGGGGCTCGAATTCATCGGAGAAATAAAACTCGTGGTTTTGAGTTTCTTTTTCCGAGACTTTGGGCTTATCGGCCTTTGGGCTCTGTCGGCGTGGCGTGATTATGGTATCATGCGACAACTTTTTTACGCCTTTAACCGCATCCTGAAAGAGTGCCAGGTCATCTTCCAGGGTAAGATCTTTTTTACTCATAATGATATTCCAACAACTCTATAGCGGTATTGTAGCGTCATTCGGAGGCTATTTTGGATAAGATTTTTGTCGACGAGGCCGTCAACGAACTTCACACTTTGCAGGACATGCTACGTTGGACGGTAAGCCGTTTCAATGCTGCGGGTCTATTTTATGGTCACGGCACGGATAATGCGTGGGACGAAGCAGTACAACTGGTACTGCCGACCCTGTATCTGCCATTGGATATTCCGTCGGAAGTCCGCTTTTCACGCCTGACGAGCAGCGAGCGTCTGCGTATTGTCGAGCGTGTGATCCGTCGTATTAACGAACGTACCCCTGTCGCTTATATGACCAACAAAGCGTGGTTCTGCGGCATGGAATTCTTTGTCGATGAGCGTGTACTGGTACCTCGTTCTCCGATCGGTGAGTTGATCGAGAATGGTTTTGAACCGTTCCTGGCCGAGAGCCCGACTCGTATTATGGACCTGTGTACCGGCAGCGGTTGTATCGGTATCGCCTGCGCGCATGCCTTCCCGGAAGCCGAGGTTGACTTGGTTGATATCTCGACGGATGCGCTGGAAGTTGCCGAGCAGAACATTCAGGACCATGGCCTGGAGCAGCAGGTGATCCCGCTACGCTCTGATCTGTTACGTGATGTACCAAAAGATCAGTACGACCTGATTGTGACCAACCCGCCGTATGTTGATCAAGAAGACATGAATAGCCTGCCGGATGAGTTCCGTCACGAGCCTGAGCTAGGCTTGGCGGCGGGTACCGATGGTCTGAAGCTGGTTCGTCGTATTCTTGCCAATGCACCGGATTACCTGAAAGAGAACGGTGTCTTGATCTGTGAAGTGGGTAACTCGATGGTTCACATGGAAGAGCAGTATCCGCACATTCCGTTTACCTGGATTGAGTTCGAGAACGGTGGTCACGGCGTCTTTATGATGACCCGTGAGCAGCTGCTTGAATGTCAGGACGAGTTTTCACTTTACCGTGACTAATATTTAGTCGTCCCTGTAAGAAGCCAGAAATCAGAAACTAAAAACCGGAGCACAAGCTCCGGTTTTTTTATGGGGTGGGCTAGTCAGGTATGACCGAGAGGGGGCTAGGCATTGCCCTTGGCCTGTTTGGCTTCAAGCTCAGCCATTACCGACGCTTTATTGTTCAGGTAGTCTTCGAGGCCAGCACGGCGAAGATCGCAAGACGGACAGTCGCCACAGCCATCACCGATAATCCCGTTATAGCAGGTCAGTGTCTGCTGGCGGACGTAGTCCAGCTTGCTGTACTGATCGGCCAGAGCCCATGTTTCGGCCTTGTTCAGCCACATCAACGGCGTTTCGATAGTCAGTGGACGATCCATCCCCAATACCAGAGACTGGTTGATGGATTTGACGAATTCGTCGCGGCAGTCCGGGTAGCCGGAAAAGTCAGTTTCACACACGCCGGTGATCACCGCCTCGGCACCAATCTGGTAGGCGTAGATCCCGGCCAGAGTCAGGAACAGAATGTTACGGCCGGGAACGAAGGAGTTCGGCAGGCCATTTTCCTGCAGCTCGTGGGAGACGGCAATATTGTCACGGGTCAGCGAGCTGATCGCCAGCTCATTGAGCAGACCTACATCCATGACCTTGTGCGCGGCAACGCCCAGCTCTTTGGCTACCGATAGCGCCACTTCAATTTCCAGCTTATGACGCTGACCATAATCAAAGGTGATGCAATGAACTTCATCGTAGTTGGCAAGTGCCTGGATAAGGCAGGTGGTGGAGTCTTGGCCGCCACTAAAAACGACTACGGCTTTACGCATACTTTGTGTTTCCTGTGTTATAGCCTTACCGAAAAACAGTCGGTGGCTTGAATGAACATACCAGGCTTATTAATTGTCTGATCGGCCAGTTAATTATAAGCAGGTATTACTACCATCAGCAGGTTCTCTGTTGGCACGGCAATGCTACCTCAGAGTTGTTGGTGATGAAAGTTTCTCTGCTCAGTCGACAAACAGAAGATAAAAAAAAGCCGCAGACAGGCCGCGGCAAACAAACGTGTAGATTGCAGGATAGAACAAAGAAAAAAGTACCCAAGCTATTTCACAATAATTTGGGGTTACAGCGAACCGGTTTTCTCGAAGGCTTCCAGTTGGCTGAGGTAAGCAGAGATATCGCCGATGTTGTCGGCCACCCACTGCTCGTTGAAATAGGTATCCAGGTAGCGCTCGCCACTGTCGCAAAGCAGGGTGACAATCGAGCCTTTTTCACCGCGCCCCTTCATCTCGCAGGCCAGCTGCAACACGCCGTAGAGGTTGGTACCCGTTGAGGCGCCGGCCTTGCGTCCCAGCAGTTTTTCCAGCCAGTGGACGGTGGCGATACTGGCCGCATCAGCAATGGTGCGCATTTCGTCAACCACGTCCGGAATGAAGCTTGGCTCAACGCGCGGGCGGCCGATGCCCTCGATCCGGCTGCCGACAGTGCCGGTCAGAGTCAGATCGCGGGTCTTGTAATAGTCGTGGAAGACCGAGTTCTCGGGATCGACCACGCAGAGTTTGGTCTGGTGCATCTGGTAGCGAATATAGCGGCCGATAGTCGCTGATGTGCCACCTGTTCCAGGGCTCATTACGATCCAGCTCGGGATCGGATGCTCTTCTAGCTGCATCTGCTCGAAGATGCTGTTGGCGATGTTGTTATTGCCGCGCCAGTCAGTGGCACGCTCGGCAAAGGTAAACTGGTCCATGTAATGGCCGTTGAGTTCTTTGGCCAGACGGCGCGACTCGGCGTAAATTTCACTTGGGCTGTCGACGAAATGGGCACGGCCACCATAGAACTCGATTTGTTCGATTTTCTTGCGAGCTGTCTTGCGAGGCACAACCGCAATAAACGGCAGGCCAAGTAGGCGTGCAAAGTAGGCCTCTGATACGGCAGTGCTGCCGGACGAGGATTCGATAACCGTTGTATCCTGACTAATCCAGCCATTACACAGGGCATACAAGAACAACGAACGGGCCAGTCGGTGCTTCAGGCTGCCGGTCGGGTGCGTGCTCTCGTCCTTTAGGTAAATATCGATACCGTCAAGAGAGGGAAGATCCAGCTTGATGAGGTGGGTGTCTGCCGAACGCTGAAAGTCAGCTTCTATCTTACGGATGGCACTGTTAATCCACTGCGGGTCATGGCTCATGTCTCTTCCTCTTTACTCTGGCGGCCTCGGCTGATAATCGAGGGGAATACCAACGGTTATTTTCTTATTGGAATGCTTAGCATAGTACTTGAAGCACGTGAAAAATCTTTGCTTTGTTTGCTTTTATAACGATAATGTGGAGAAAAATTTTCTCTATGTTGTAATTTAGGGGTAATACATTGGCTGACTTAGATAACACTGACAGAACGTTGCTACGAATGCTGCAACGAGACGGTACCTTGGCGCTGGCCGAACTGGCAGAGGCGGTAAACCTGACGACGACACCTTGCTGGAAGCGCTTAAAGCGACTGGAGGAGAGCGGGATCCTCAGGCAGCGGGTAGCCTTGCTTGATCCGGTGAAGCTTGGTTTGTCGTTTACGGCATTCGTGCAGATCAAAACCAGTAATCACTCCAAGGAGTGGTACCACTGTTTTGTCGAAACGGTTTCGGACTTTCCTGAAGTGATGGAGTTCTACCGGATGGCCGGTGAGTACGACTACATGATGAAGGTGCAGGTCGCGGATATGGCAGCATTTGATAAGTTCTACAAGAAGCTGGTTAATAGCATCGAAGGACTGACCAATGTCACCTCGACCTTTGCTATGGAGCCGCTAAAATATACGACTGCTTTGCCGGTATAAAGCACTGTATAAAAAAGCATATAAAACTAATTTATAAAGTGTTACAGAGAAAGTGATTGTTTTATATCTTGTTATTTCTATTTAGTTGATTTATTAGTCAATTCTCCGATAATGGCTTTGTTTATAAGCAACAAAGCCAGCATGATACAACAGCTTTTCTTTTCTCTTTGATTGGTATCTCTTCTCCTGCAAATTGCATCCCGAGGTAATTGCTGCTCTGACTGACTTTGATTCGTCTTAAACTATGGCTATGCCTGTTTCTGTGGAGGGACTATGCAGATTTTTTGGCAGTTGAGATGGTATTTCCGCCAGCAATGGCGTCGTTACGGCGGCGCGATAGTAATATTGATCCTGGTTTCTTTGTTCGAGCTATTGCCGCCACGGGCCATCGGCTGGATTGTCGACGGCGTGGTCACCGGGGAGATCAGCCTGCCGGTAATGCTGAGTTGGCTGGCAGGCATT
>NZ_JAKRFQ010000328.1 GCF_022347985.1 Photobacterium sp. OFAV2-7 | reverse complement strand
CTTTAATCGAAACAGAGCGTGCTGTTTCGCCAAAATCCAACCAAACATCAGGCAATGCCTGCAAAGAATAAAGAACAACAGAAGCCGAGCCTTGCTGTTGCTGACGAATACCCAGGTAGGCACCGGAGTCGTTATTCAGCCACCGATGCTGGCCTTTGTGCTGCCAGCTCTTGTCCTTTACAAATGGTGCCAGCCACAGCTCTTCTAACTCGCTGATGGATGGCCAGCTATCAACACCATCAAGTTCAAGGCTATCCTGGCGAATATTGCGTATTTCTTCGTGAGCCAGGCGCAAATCGGCTATCATCGCCAACTCCTGAGGCTCAAGCTCTTGAATTGATATTTGATGAGAGGCCAGCGCTAGTTGCTCAGTTGATGTCTGATGGTATGGAAGCAAGATTGTTGCTATCAGAAGTATGACTGAAATCGACAATGCAACCCACTTCCCTTCACGGCCGCCATCATCGGCACTGACTGATTCGCAGATCATTTTTCTGAAATCTCGACAACATCTACCTCAACCGGATTTTCATGCCCCGCATCAAAAACCAGATAGAAGTCAGAACCAGGCAGCTCAAACTCTGCAATCGACCGCTTGTCTGTTGATACCTTGGCAATCAGGTTGTCATCGTAGTCGAACATATCGACGTTATAATCAACCGCTGAGCTACCGTCGCTGTATCCTGCTTGGCAAACCACCTTGTCAGTTTCAAGCCAACAGCTCATGAGAGGAAAATGCGCGTGTGCCGACACGGAAAAGAGACCAGATAGAGAGAAAGCAAGCAAACTAGCACGCTTTTTCGTAATTAATTTCATTATTAATCTCAACAGCTTAAATAAGAAAGGAATGAATAGCCTGCATTCACAGGCTATTAAATTACTGAAGAACCGCTTCAAATGTCAGGTGCACATTGACGCTCGAAATATCGGCCAGCGGGTTATCAGTCAGCTCACCTTTGTAGTTCGCTTTCATCAACCAGCGACCTGCCGTGTCAGGAGTAAACGTCACCATCCCCTGCTTGTCACTGACGACATCAATTTGCTCCTGATGGTTGCGGTACAGCGTCCCTTCACGAGTGATCTCGGCAGTTACACCCTGCTGTGGCTCGCCGTTATAGAAGAACTGAAACGCCACTTCTTCGCCCTCAACGATATCTGATGGGTGCGTTACCGGCACAAGTTCCAGATATTTTCCTTCCAGCTCAAATGCTTTAGTTGTCGGCTTGCCGACAGTCACATAGGTTTCTGCACGTGTATAACTAACTTGAGTGATGACATCACGGGCTTTCTCCGGCAGAACTTGGGCACGCTCGGCCTTATGAGCCTTCATCCACTTAACCGTGTCACGTCGGCCCGCCTTATACTTCGTGTAGTATGATGGAACGTTATTGACGCGTACTTTATGGGTCCCTTCTTCTTCAAAATAGAAATCAAAGATTGAACGTCGTTTACCCTTAGTGACATAAGAAGGGTACTGAATTCGACCATCCGGCATAATAATTTGACCAGTCTCACTACCTGCAGGTTTATCGAAAACAAAGGTCCCATGTGACGCTGTCACATCAAAGGTCAACCAATCACCGCCCTCTTTTGATACGGTAAAGTGAGACGGCACTATCCAACGCGGGTGGGCATTGGCTGTTGCCGTAACGGCCATGCCGGCAACAACAGCACACGCTACAGAGAGCGCTTTAATTTTATTACTCTTGATCATTTTTGATGCTCTTAACTAACGAGAAACTAAACAAATGGAAAATCGAAATCATTTATCGGGCAGATAACTAATCGTTGACGCTGTAGTTCAAAGTGATAGTGCCTGTCTCTTCGGTCGGTGCTAGCTGATACGTAAAACCTGATTCACCGAGCTGGATTTTCTGGCGAATATAATTTCGACCGCCGTGCTCACGAACCACTTCGGTATAGAAGGTATATGTCCCCTGCTCTATCCGGTTACCGGCATCATCCAATCCATCCCAAATGAATCTATACTCACCCGCAGGACGAGTTGCCGAAGTCACGGCATCAACTAATTCACGATCATAACGGCCGACCTTTCGCCACCAACTGCGAAGATCCTTAAGCCACTCATCTTTACCTACCCACAGTTGAACTGTTCGGACAGGTTTTCGCTGCTGATCTTCAATCCACACCGCCACATATGGCCGGGCATACATCGAAGTATTTATTACTGGCAATTCAAATTGAATATCCATCGAAGCACTATCAGGAATAGGTTTCGCGTGGGCAGAGAAAGCCAGCGGCAGCGCAACAGAAAGCGCTATAAGCGGCTTGGAAATAAGGGTCATGGGAAGTCCTTTTAATACATAGCTGCTTTTCACTAAGGAACAGCCAAAAAGAAAACCAACAAAGAGACTATTGAGCCAAGTGCCGTCCATTTGAGCGATGTTGCCAAGGTCTTTTTCTTTGGCAACAACAGGCAAACACCCGTTAACGCAAAGAGCACCATCAACAAAGCAGTAATATCAATAAACCACTTCCACACTTCGCCGCTGTTACGCCCTTTATGGAGATCATTAAAAACAGCAACAACGCCATAATGTGATTTTTCGACCACCGCTTCTTTGGTTGTTAAATCAATAAAGACAGTGGCATTAAAGCCCGGTCCTTTGTAATCAAGTGATATCTCACCCTCTAATAACTCACCATTATCAACGTCGGTAAACACCTCCATTGCTGAAGGCGTACCCGACATATCAGCGTGCTGTTGCAAGTAGGTAAGTAACCTCCGCTCGCTTGGCACAAAAGGGGCTTTCCCTGACTGTAATAACGAATCAGGTAGCAACAAGGTGAGTTCTTCGACTGTAGGTTGGCTCTTCACAAATAACTCAGGACGATTTAGCGTGATACCCGTTACCGAGAAGAACAGCACGACAAGCAACAAAGCCATCGAAATGTAGATATGCAGGCGACGCGCCCAAAGCTGAACCGCTTTATTCTTTAGCAGCATGATAGAAAACAACTAACAGTCATAAAATGTTATGCCGCTTAATTTAATTGATAATTGTTTTCATTGGCATTCAATTTACATTGTTTACGTATATACCCCAAAAAAGCGGGTAAGGTCTCCCTTACCCGCTATAAGCCATTAAAACCAGAATGAAATTACTGCTGCTTTTCCTGCAAGTGTTGTAGCAACTGGTAGGCATCAACAACACCGCCGGTAGCCGACAGCTCCGAGAATGGCACCATCACTTCAGGTGTTGCCGGATTTTGTACCATATGTCCTTCATAGGTTCTTACCGTTTCTAGAATGGCTTTCTTCAACTGACGACCTTTCAGATCCGGGAAGTAAGTCAGCGCAAGCGCTGCAACGCCTGATACGACCGGTGAGGCCATGCTGGTTCCGCTAAAGGCCTGATAATTGTTACCTGGTATGGTAGACATGATCTTATAGCCAGGGGCAAATACATCGACACTGTCTTTACCAAAGTTGGTAAAGCTCGTCGCCAGCCTCTGATCTTTGTAATTACCCGATGCGCCGATATCTAACCAGGTGCCAATCCGGTGTCCCGGATAGTAGAGAAGGAAACGGTTCGGATAGCTCGGTTTGATATCGTTATCGGTGTGGCTGTTCCCCGCAGAGTGCACCAATAATACACCGCGGCGTGACGCGTATCGGAAGGCTTCATCCACCACATCCTTGTAAGGCGAATACGCCTTACCGAAGCTCATATTGATGATTTTTGCGCCATTATCGACAGCGTAACGTACCGCATTGGCAACATCCTTATCACGTTCATCGCCATTTGCTACAACCCGCAGAGCCATGATCTTCACGTTGTTTGCCACTCCGCGAACACCCAACTGGTTGTAGCGATCAGCCGCTATGATCCCAGCCACATGCGTACCGTGTGACGCATCGGGACCAATAACATCATTATTGCCGTATCGGTACTGCCATGGGTTATAGGGCTGATCTTTGACTATCTCGACACGAGGGTCATAATCCAGGTTGTAGTGATAATCAACCGCTGAACTGTAGCGCTCCAACATGGAATCCATATATTCGAATGAACGCCATGTAGACAGTGTCTGTACCAGATACTCTGCAGCTTTCATCACTTCAGGATCATCACTGCTTATCTGCTCAATGGCCGCCAATGAGAAATCCGTCTGTCCATGCTTATTCTGCAGTACAGCTTTACTTGCCTGAGCCTCATCATACATCGCCTTGAAAGCCTGATACTTGCTATTTGCGGCTTCAGAGTCAGCTAAGTATTCCTTCTCGACACCTGCAAAATACGCTTTTTCCTCAGGCGTTAACCAGACACCGTAATCTTTATAGGCCAGGTAACGTTTGTACTCTCGGGTCACAGCAAGCGTATCGTAGGCAACATGAGAGCCATCCCGCCCGCCTATGAAATTCCACCCATAGACATCATCAACATAACCGTTAAAGTCATCGTCAAAACCATTGTTTGGGATCTCACGTGGATTTTCCCAAATTTTTCCCTGAAGATCCTCATGGTGAACATCAACACCCGAGTCAATCACGGCCACAACAACCGGAGTGTTACTCGGCGTTAGTGAAATCGTGTCATACACACGATCTACGCTTGAACCTTCAATACCATTCATTTCAGGATCTAAGTTAAACCAGTCACCATCGAGTTGGCCAGCAGCATCACTGAGGCTTCTCTTCGAACGAGTGCGCTGCTCTGTTATGACAGGCTCAATGATTGTCCCTTTAACCGTGGTTAATTCTTCAAATGGAACAGGCGGGACATTGTCATTCGCTGCTAGAACAGGAAAAGAAATTGCAGCCATTACAGCTGCAGAAATAGCCGAACGATAAAACTGTCTTGCTTTCATTATATTTTCCTTCATATAACATTTGCGTAGTTAAGTTGTTGTTCTTATTTGCAATTTAAAACGAGACAGACATTAACATTGTTAATACCAATGCATGACAGATACGTATCACACTTAGTTATAACCAATTTACTCGTATTACGGCTCTGGAGGTGTGAAATAGGAAAGGTAATCTATTAAGGAAAACAATCAATTATAGAAAGCTATCAGAGAAAGAATAAGTCATCATCAGCTCATTTATTCCACTTGCGCACTACATCACGATTTTGCAGGCAGAAAGACCCGATTTGTACCTGAATCGATATATAACTGTTTGATTATTTACATACGCAAAAAAAGTAATAACACAATCAATTATTGGA
Source organism: Photobacterium sp. OFAV2-7 (assembly GCF_022347985.1). Taxonomy (GTDB): domain Bacteria; phylum Pseudomonadota; class Gammaproteobacteria; order Enterobacterales; family Vibrionaceae; genus Photobacterium. The sequence goes on along the minus strand of NZ_JAKRFQ010000328.1, from coordinate 41 downwards.
ACCATGCTCACAACAATAATCAATCTATATTATTGATAAAT
>NZ_JAKRFQ010000327.1 GCF_022347985.1 Photobacterium sp. OFAV2-7 | reverse complement strand
AACTGATGAAGCGCCACTGAAACTTCATATCTTTACACCTGCTGACCATAAAGCTTCTGATGTGAGGCCTGCAATCGTATTTTTCTTTGGCGGAGGTTGGATTGGGGGCAAACCTACGCAGTTCTACAAACAAAGTAAGTATCTTGCTTCTAGAGGGATGGTTGCTATATCAGCTGAGTATCGAATAAGAAACAAGCATAGTACTTCACCTCAGGAGGCCGTAAAAGATGCTAAGTCTGCCGTACGTTGGGTTCGTGCGCATGCTTCGGAGCTGGGTGTTGACCCTCTGAGAATTGCAGCTGGAGGGGCTTCGGCAGGAGGACACTTGGCCGCGGCAACAGCGACTCTTGCCGGTTATAATGAAGAGACTGAGAACACTGATATTTCAGCTCGTCCTGATGCTTTGGTGCTTTTTAATCCGGTTATTGATAATGGTCCCGATGGTTACGGTTATGGTCGTGTAAAAGAATACTGGCAGGGATTTTCCCCTATGCATAACCTAAGCGAAGATACACCGCCTACTGTTTTATTTCTTGGTACCAAGGATAAGCTGATCCCCGTTTCGACGGTAAAGCAATATAAGCAAAAGATGGAAAAGTTTGGAGGGCGTTGCGATTTGTTCCTTTATAAAGATCAACCTCATGGCTTTTTCAACGTCGCCAAATACGATGAAACACTGGCTGAAGTCGATAAGTTTCTTACCTCGCTAGGCTTTCTTGAATCCCCTCAGTGATATACCCAAGCTTGAATAATTGAATGAGTTAAGCCAGTTGAATAGGGGATTCGATGCTGGCTATAACCTCTATCAGTTTGCTAGGGTTAAAACGTTTCGGATATGTTGTATTACATCCTATCCCCATTCTTTGCGTTTGTTGTTGTATTTAAGTTGTTGATTTAATGTTACTTAATTATCTTTTTCTATTGTGAAGTATATTCACTTCTCTGTGAACTGGTTTGAATATAAAAAACTGTCAATGTGTTGTTTACTACGAAATAAAGCTAGTCACCATGCCGCTTTGTATAACAAAAGTTATCTCAGTCAGGAATAAAGCACTCTAAGTTTTTTGTGCTATCGCCTGTAGTGATAGGGCTGTAAATGTATATACCTTCGATATATTCATACCATCAACGATGGAAATCACACTATTTATCAAAAGATAGTTATGTTGAGCAGTTCCTTGCTGTTAAACATTGAACAACCTTAATAACTAAGGTATGTTTTATACCAGAAGTCGAAACGTTTATACTGTTGCGATTAAGACAAAGGAATTGTCACCTTGAGGTTGTTTCTCATGTGGTAGCAATGGACTGCAGTCCTCCTTTGCTTAGGCCGACATAGAGTCAGATGTACAAAGTAAAGAGGCAAAAAAACAAGCCTTTTTTTTGTCAGTCTGCGATAGGCACGCTACAGCGAAAACAAGCGATCTGTAAGTACTTATTTGGGTGTATTACACAGTTACAGAAGAGTGGATGCAGGACACGAACGTACTATGCAACACACGTAATCATAAAGGCTGAACCCTTCTATCGAGACATCAATTATGAAAACAAAGATGAAAAAAGTAGCAATATTAACCTCAGCGCTGATCGCACTATCAGGCTGTCTTGATGATCCTTTTGAGTACCCCTCAGACGGTAAAACTGACGGTGGGGTTGTTGGCGGTGAAGTGAGCCAACTTTATGGAGAAGGTTCAACAGGCACATTCCAGATGCAGGCAACGGATAAAGCAGATGTAACAGCTGATGTTGACGGTCAGGCAAACTCAGCACTAAGCAATATCCAAGTTATTGGTGACTATGCCAACAAAGCTGCTTTGAATGTGGCTGTTACAGACAATGACAAGGCTTCTATCCAGCTCGTAAGTAGCACTGGTGTTGATCTTGCCAAACCGAATGCCGATGGTGCCGGTGTGTTACTTTTTGATATCAAGGTTAATGAATTTACCAAACTCTCTGGCTCTCCTGCAGTTATCCATCCTGTAACCGTCACTTTAAACTCTGAAGGCGCCAATGAAGCATCTGTTGATATCACCAGCTCAGTGAGCGCATTTCTTGGTGCGAAAGGTTATCCTGGCGCTAATGATACACAGACTGTAAAACTACCGCTTACCTGCTTTTCTGGCAATGGTGTTGACTTGAGCAAAAGCACTCAGCCTTTCTCTATGAAGGTGAGTTCGAATATGAATGTTGATGTCAGCAATATCCGTTTTCAGGCCGAAGCCGGCGGTGATAAACCTGGCATTAACAATATCGTAGATTGTGATAAACCAGAGAAGCGAGAAGTTCTGACTGACGCAGAATCTCTTGTCTATTCATTTGATGGCGGAGCTGATGCGGGTTGGGCTGGTTATACAACTACTAATGGTAAAAAAATCGATGGATCGTTTGACGGGACTGATTTTAGAGGAGTGGAATCAACTGCAACTGGTACGAAGAACTCTTTCCTAACATTCTTGATTAAAGACGATCTGTTGAAAGATTTCAGCCAATATCTTGAGAATGGTGCGTTGCAGTTTGATCTCTATGTTGAGTCGAACAGTACAACACCACACCCGACAGGGGAGTTGATGGTTAAGATGGAGACACCGTCGAAAGCCGATGAGAGAAGCCCACTGGGTGGTGGCGAATACCGTTATCCGACCTCTGAATTTGTTGTTGCCCACAACCTGAACTCTGATCCGATGGGCCAAGTACGTAAAGTATCACTCCCGCTTAAGCAGTTCTTTGTTCGCTCTGATGGATCGATCGATATTAACGCTCTCAAGTATGTCCAGAAAATCGCTATCTTCCCGGATACGGTTGATAAAGAGCAGAATTACAACCCTAAGGGAATGACATATTACGCGACAAACTTAAAACTGGTTATGAATCCAACTCTATAACCTATTGTCAGCTCCTTTATCTTTGGTAGTTGTAGCTGGTATCCGCAACTACCAGGATTAATGACTGTATTACCCAAGTATCTTGTGGATGTTAGAAGATTATCCATAAGTTATTTGGGTATTTTTTTATACGGATAAATATGCGAGGAAATTTATATTTCCTCTTAATTATTTGTTGTAACTCGAATATTGTTGAATTCAGGGTGGAAAATGAAACTGCAGGTATGCAAGCGAAAATTCGGGTTATTATCGCTATCGGTGCTTATCGGACTGTTTGGTCACTCGGTACTCGGTCAGGAAAGTGATGGGACAGCGCCGGAGATCACAACACTTAATATCCCGTCTAAATTGCCTTTTGTCGACCGAACTCAGTTTGCGATACGCGGTGAAATAACTTATTCAGTTCCGACTGAAATCAATGATGGGCTTGAGGTCGATGATGCGCGTAAATATGCCAATCTTGATGGGATACAGGCCTATCTCAATGGTATCGAAGAGCAAAATCAAAAATATAGAATCGGGAAAGAAGTTCGATATAAAAAAGGGAAGGGGAAGAAAAAAATACTCGGCAACATCGACAGTGTCTTAATTGCCAAAGACGGCAAGCTGGTCTTGGAGGAGTACTTTGCTGATGCCCGTCAGGATAAATTGCACTACCAGATGTCGATTACAAAGAGCATTGTTGCCCATTGTATCGGCAAGGCTATCGATCTTGGCAAAATCGGCAGTGAAAATGATTTTGTATTAGATTACCTTCCGGAAGTGGATCGTTCTAAGGTTGCACCTAGTGTCGATACGCTGACCATTAAGGATTTGCTGACGATGAGTTCAGGCATTCGGTATAAGGCGGCTAACCACAAAGGAACAGGCCATAAAGAAGCGATCACTGTAGATAACCATGCCGAATTGTATCTGGCTAATACCAGACCGATTACAATAGATAAACGCTTTAAATATGATGGCACTAACGTCGACCTCCTGGTTCATACTCTTCATAATGCTACCGGCCTGACATTGGCACAAGCCGCCGAGAAATACCTGTTCACCCCATTGGGAATAGAGCATTATCGCTTTGAGAAATCAGCATGTGGTCTTGATAAGGGGGCCGCGGGCATGGGGCTGACGTCGCGTGATATGATGAAAGTTGGCTTGATGACCATGAATAATGGTGTTTACAAGGGCAATCAAGTGTTGTCAAAAAGCTGGATTGAACGTGAGACCGCGGTACATGCCAATAAAGATAAGCCGAGCAGTTATGGTTATTTATGGTGGAGCCATGAGGCAGAGGTAAACGGAACCACCTATCGTGTTCGTTCAGCACGCGGAGCGGGAGGCCAGTTTATTTTCATGGTGCCAGAGCTACAGCTTAGCGCGGTATTTACTAGTTATTATGCCAATAATCACCCGATAAAACATTTTGAAGAAATTATTATTCCGGCGTTTGTTCAAGAGTAAAAACAGCGTTTAGGAGTAACTATTATGAGTGCTAAGTGTATAACTTGGTAAAGCTGAATTTTCAGGCCGTCAGTAACTGACGGCCTGAAAATCATGATTGATTATTTTGGTTATAGTTAATCAATCCACTCACCATTTAGGTTGATTATTTTACAAGGGTGTTTCTTCTCTCGCTTCTTGTTAATGTCTCGGCATGTTGTCAGTGCCTGTTCAATCGCATCTTCCTCAGTAAATCTATTGGCAACCCATGCTGATCTTCCTGTTTTAGAACGAGCCCAAGCCTTATGGAATTCGGCATCAACATAGTTTACCTGGTAGCTCTCTACTTGAGATTTAGTTTTAAGCCTATTTTTGGCAATCTCAAGTTCTTTTTCACTCAGGGAGTTGGTTGCACACCCTGAAAGAAATATGGCCACAATAAGCGATAAGGATATTTTTTTATTCATAATGGCTCCAAATTGTTATGTTTGATGTTTTTTATTCTTGCTACTGAGCTCTTATACGGCACTAAGACTCTGTGACGTGATAGCTGTCAGGAAAAAGCTCCTGCAGAGTCGGAGCCGGGTTGTAATCCAGCGGGATATCAACCCACTCCGCCATCGGCGGGACGTCGTATTTAATTTCCAGTTGTTTGATTTCTTCTTTCAAGTACTGAATGACATCGACATAGGCTGGATCATTGATAGCGTTATTCATTTCTGTCGGATCGGCTTGCAAGTCGTAGAATTCCCACTCATCCATCTGATAGTAGAAATGCATCAGCTTATAACGGGCATCTCTCATCCCGTAATGACGGCAGACGTCGTGCATCGCCGGGTACTCATAAAAGTGGTAGTAGAGCGAGCTGCGCCAATTTTCAGAAGAGTTGCCGCTGAGGAGGGGAACCAGAGATTCGCCCTG
>NZ_JAKRFQ010000326.1 GCF_022347985.1 Photobacterium sp. OFAV2-7 | reverse complement strand
GCAGACAATAAAAACGGTGTCGATATTGGCTGCAATTAACTGCGACTGTACTTTGCTGCCCGCCGCTTTCCTGCTGAATTCGGAGCTGCGATCCAGAGCTCGAACGAATTGGCTGTCACCAGATAGCAATACCCAGTCACCAACTGTCATAGCAGGCATGCTGGGAGCAATCTTCAATTGTTGCTCGCCTTGTTCTGTCATGATTGTTAGTTGACTGCGATGTTGTGCCATGACTCTGGCTATATGGGTGGTTTCCCATTCATCGAGCGAAAGTTGTTGTTGAAAAAAAGGTTTCCAGCCTAGTTCAGGCAAAGAAATAGGTTTGATCATGATAAATAGACCCCTGATGCATTATGCACCATTCTGAAAGTAGATTTTCAGGGGCATTGTGGCCCCGGTTTAAGACCGGGCAGGAGGGAGAGGGATTAAACTATTAGTCTCGCTGCGCCCGGTTAGTTTTTAAAACAATCATCAAACGTTCCTCCATTGGTTAATTGACTCTTGGAATTTATCAGACTTACCCGCTTGGTTCTACCGTTTTGTCGTTCTGAATATTATAAAAAGGTGGAAGTACTGAAGAGAGATTGTCATTGATTCAATACTTCCACGAACTGGAATGTGCAAAGTGTGTTTCAGTGGTTGAGATGCAACATTCCAGCTTGGTAGCGCAGGCCGTTGGCTCTGTCGTGTTTAAGAAGAACCGGGCCATCGAGGTCAACAATGTCTGCATGGGTGGCAATGGGGAGCGCGGCTTCCATTGCCATTGAACTGCCAACCATACAACCCACCATGATTTTGAAGCCCATCGAACGTGCTTTGGCCTCCAGCGCTAGTGCCTCTGTCAGCCCACCGGTTTTATCGAGCTTGATGTTAATCATTTCATAGCAACCTACCAGCTTATCAAGGTCTTCACTGGTGTGACAGCTTTCATCGGCACACAAGTCTATGGGGTGATTGATACCCAAAAGCATATTGTCCATACCTTTGGGGACAGGCTGCTCAATCATAGTGATATTAAAGGAGGCGAGTTGTTCGAACAGGGTACTCAAATCTGTATCCGGAGTAAGCTCCCCCCATGCTTCATTGGCATCGAGAATAATATCGGCTTTAGGCGCATTTTCTCGAACCGCTTTAACCCGCTCGATAATTAACTCATGATTGAGTTTCACTTTAAGTAATTTCGCCCCTTTTTCATCACATAACTCTTTTGCCTGTTTGCCCATAGCTTCAGGTGTATCAAGAGAGGTGGTCATTGCAGTAATGATTTCGGGCTTAATAGTAAATGCCTGATATGGAAAGGCGGCTTGATGCTCAAGGCGCCACAGGGCACAGTCGACAGCATTTCTGGCCGCTCCTGGTGTCAGGTAATCGGGCAGGTTAGCTCTGGTTAGCTGAGTACCGGAGAGATTATGATTGAGTAACTCGATCTGCTTTATTACTGATTCGATACTCTCACCATAACGAGGGTAGGGTGTGCATTCAGCAGTAGCCGAAAGACCATTTTGCTGAATAGTAACGGTGACTACATCTTGATAAGTCCGAGTGCCTCGGGATATGGTGAAAGGACGCGCAAGGGGAAATTGTTCGTGCTGTGTCTTAATGATCATCATGTTCTCTTGCTTTAAATCGAGTGGAGTTTGTCAACGATAGTTGAAACACCAAACCTAACCGGGTCAGTGACAGGTAATTTATACTGCTGTTCCCATTGTTGGCATAGCACAAGCGCATCACTTTCCTCAATGGCTGAGGTATTAAGGCAAATTCCGACAAATTTGGTGTTAGGGTTTGTCAGGCTTGCTGCCATGCGATTAGCCTCGAGTGTCGATTCGATTGAAGGAACACTCATGTGGGGTAAATGGCGAATGTGGGCACGTCCGATCTCATGACAAAGAACCAGTGCATCGGGCTGAGAACCATGCAATAATCCAAGGCTGACACCTGCAAAGGATGGGTTGAGCAGAGAACCCTGACCTTCGATTACATCCCAATCATGAGCGGTAAAATCAGGGCTAATTGCTTCAGCTGCGCCTGAGATGAAATCTGCAACCACGGCATCAACGGCAATTCCTGTACCTGAAATTAAGATGCCTGTCTGCCCTGTTGCACGGAACTGGGCAGTCAATCCCTGTCGATTCATCTCTTTTTCAAGAGCGAGCGATGTGTACATTTTTCCCACCGAGCAGTCGGTGCCAACCGTGAGCAGGCGTTTTCCCTGACGCGGTTTTCCGGTACCGACAGCAAGCGGCTGATCATAATGACGAACATCAAATAGCTGGCATCCATGAATACTGGCTGCATTAGAAAGGGCCGGGAAGTCATTGAGTCGTTGATGCATGCCTGAAGCAATGTTGAAGCCAAGCTCAATGGCCTCTTGTAATGTTGCCAGCCATGACTGAGAAATAAAACCTCCAGCATTGGCGGTCCCAACAACCAAGGTTTTAGCTCCACGTTCTTTGGCCTTGGCCAGAGAAAGATCGGTGATGCCTAGCGATACCGTTTCTTGCGTAAGTCTTAATTGACCTGTACACATCTGAGGACGCCACTGGAGTATTCCTTTGGCTGTTTTGGCGGAAAGGGGATCGGTGACGTCACCGAGAAAGAGTAAGTAGGGTTGAGGGATTTGCATGATTCTTCCTTGTATGGTGCAAACAATGACACTTACTGTAAGGAGTGAAGTGCAAGAAGCCGAATACTTATTTGTCTGCAGGGTATAAATTCAAGTTATACCCTGCCAGAAAAGTGCTTTTGCTGATCAACGGCGTGCCGTATTCTGCTTGGTAAGAGCAATCACGTGCAGCGTCTATTTCTTTTTCGAATCTGACTTTCTAGGTGGTCTTGGTTGGAGCAATTTCCAGATCAGAAATGCGTAAGCCATCATTGAGACGATAGGAAAAAAGTAGTCAGCCATTGTTAGCGTCCTCAGCATTCTCTTTAGAATTGGTTTAAGCAATACGCCTTATCAATTCATAGTATAGAGGGGATGCGGCTGACTGAAGGACTAGCGACTAAGCATTGAGATGAATTTTTCACCTGTCACAGAGATTGGACTGTGATCGGCATAGAGCAAGGAAACAGAGAAGCTTAACGCGGGCTCAAGGTGCTTTCGCTCCAACCGGTTTGCAAAGAGGGAGGCTGTCCAGGGATCAACAACAGCGAGTCCGGCACCATGCTCGACCAATTGAGCGGCAGCGCTGTATGAGCGCACTGTAATCTGATGGTGGTAATCAGGTTCGTAATGTTGAATGGATTGGCTTAAGAGACTGCCAAGCGGATCGCGGTGATCAAGCCCTATGATTTCTTGTGACGTTGTCACTAGTCGGGGCCAATCTACTCTGGAATTATCGTCTTCAACTAAAGGAATATTTTGGTTTTGATGAGGGGAAATTAGCATCATTTCTTCACTGAAAAGCTCTTGGCCAGAAATTGCAGGCGGAATCTCGCTTCCGAAGCAGATAACCAGATCCAGTTGATTTTGAAGCAGGCCTGTACATAATGCCGCTCTGTTATCTGTACTCAGTTCTACCGAAATATTACTCTTTTTACATAGCTCAGCGATAACAGGTGTTAACAATGATGTGGCAAGAATAGGGGGGGCACCAACTCTCAGATGTTGGCTGCCTTTTCTAATCTTGTTAGTTAATGAATGAAAACTGCCGAGTTGTTGGTAGATTTTTTCTGCTTCAGGAAGCAGTCTTTGTGCTTCATCGGTTGGAATTAATCGGCCTTTTATCCGTTGGAATAGTGCGAATCCTAGCTGTTGCTCGGTATGCGAGAGTACTCTGGTAACATTGGGTTGAGAAACATGAAGTTGTCTCGCCGCACCAGAAACCGTTCCTGATTTCATCACCGCGTAAAAGACTTCGATTTGTCTGAGGTTCAAAATGGATCCCTGTCAATTGACTACTCAGTGAATATAATACTCTGCCAGCGAGGTTGGCATAAGTGATTTAATGTCAGCATACCAAGCTAATATGATATTAGCTTGGTATTACTATAAAGTTATCACTGTCTTTATCAATGATACCAAGCTGAAAATACACAGGAATTCACATCATTGTTGCTATAAATTGTTTGCTAGTTTAATGGTTTTGGTGAGATTGGGACCATGATATGGCGGTAAGGTGTATCTTTCCACATGATGTATGGGCCACCGTTACTTGGGTCGTCTGTTAATCCTTTTAGCATTTCTTCAGGCACGATGATCATCAAGTGCGCGCCCATTTCAACGTAGTCGTCGGCTTTCTTGGGATCGGAATGATATGGGTCAGAGTTACTGACTCCTGCGCCTAAATCACCCTGCAGCATGTAAGAAATACCAATTCGATCAGCCTTAAAGTCTTTTTTGTTCACCATGGCATCCAGCATTTCCATCCATACCGGATCGTTACACATTGGCATTCCATCATCGGGAAAAGTGTCTGGCAGACAAACCCAGCCATTGGTGCCTTTAACCACTTCTTTACCGTCTACGATTACCGTAGCCTTACCACTAATTTCGGCCGGAGCCGCTGATTTTGCTCTTGCAACAAGTGCCTGCAAATCATCTTCGGCAATACTGTTCATGCTCCCGGCAAAGCCAGCTACAGCAACAAACAGTAACTTAGGTATTAGTCGCTTAACCATGTTGGTTTCTCCACTACTTCTATGGTTGATACAAGTCGTATCAATGCAATATCAGTAAAAGACACCATAGAGTATAGGAGGAGAGGCAGAGGGCTAGATATATAAAGCGAAATAAAATGCCGGCTTTAAGGCCGGCATTTTTAGATTCTTTGGTGCTGTATGATTAAGCAGCTAATAACGCAGTGAAATCATCTTTTCGCTGGTTGAAGCGGTTAACCAAGTCGTCGATATCGTTTTGGCAGTACGGCTTAAGGCCGCTCATGACCATACGCTTACGGCCAGTACCGACAACTTCGCCGTTTTCTTTGAAGCAGAATTTTAATGTCACGCTGCCGCGTTTGCCGTCGACATCGATATCAGAACCTGTCAGTTCAACTGTTGGCGATGAAATATCAAGGCGTTCGAAATCAAGTTCCATGCTTTCATAGATAACCAACGGGCGAGTTGGGTTAATCATGATTTGCTTGGATTCCATTAGCGGTACCATGATGTGCGGAAAATTCATACCAGAGAACTGGACATAGCTCTTGGTGACTTGTTCAATCAAATCCTGGTTAAGCGTGGTATCACCTTCACGGATAATGTGGAGATACTCTTTACCGCTGCCATCAATC
>NZ_JAKRFQ010000325.1 GCF_022347985.1 Photobacterium sp. OFAV2-7 | reverse complement strand
AATAACCGGCTTAACCTGGGCAATCTCCGCAATGTAATCGGCCAAATCAAAGCAGCCTGCGGCTTCACCACCCGGGCCATCAAACTCGATATAGATTTTCTCTACATCAGCATCATTACGCAGGCCTGCCATCTGGCTTCGAATATCGCGGTAACTCAGAACACGCTCGCAGTTACTGTCGAGGCCACTAAACCGATGAGTCGTCGGCCCGAATACAGACAGGTGGCAAGTCGTATCAGAACGCTCTGAACGTTCGTTTCCGCTGGCATATAAATTGGGGTTCTTGTAAAAATCGATTAGCGCGTTGTGATACGTTTGATGGGCATCAATCGTCATCATCATCGGTTTGCTGGTCATCAACTGGAGCAGATGTCTCATTGGATACGATTCCTCTTTGTTCAGCGGCATCTTTACTTCGCTTCACACTGTCGAGATGCTGATCGAGTGTATTGCCTCGCTGGTTGGCGATTTTTTCTAATGAGGTGATGTCTTCTTGCAATTCCAACACCAGCGCTTTGGCAGCTTTCAGTGGGTCAATCTCTTCCCACTCTGGCCAAACCCAAACCGGAGCGATGTACGCATAAGGGTTAACAAAATAGTCCGGTAGATCAGGCCCATCGGTTAGGTGGTAGGCATCGCAGAACCAACCAATAATGCGGTTAAAGCTGGGTTCTAAATAAATGCCACGAAGCTGGCTGATGAAGCGACGGTGATTGATCATCCCCGCCCTTATCGATGAGTAGTTAACCTGCGTTAAATCCCCTGTCAGCATCTCGTAGGTAATACCAAACAGGCCTGCGACCATTCGCAGCACCTGGTTGTTATGTTCCTGGTAGTTCCCGGCTATTTCTGGCGGCGATGCTGTCTTGATGTCTTTGACACCATGCAAAACCGTCAGCGCACCAACACGATGTACCAGTTTCTGGGGCTGATTGGTTTGCCCCACTTTGGGCGCCTGTCCGGCCTGACTCACATCGGCTTCTTTCAAGGCATAGACTTGCTGGCCCTGACGCTTCATGCGCGACTTAATCTCAACCGTCTGGTTATCTTTGTACTGCTTGGCGAAGTCGGCACCTGCCGAAATCCACGGCTGAGCACTGGATTGGCCCGGATGAACAACATCCCGAATATCGATAACATCACTGGCGGGTAACCAGTTCACCGACTCTTCGTTAAATTCAGGATGGTCTCTGGGTAGCTTGTAGAAAGCATACTTTTTGGGTTTACCGTTCTTCGAATATAGAATTCCGCCGCGTATGTAGCTCCCCCTTCCCGGTCTATCTAGCTCCGAAGCCAGGCTAAGCGGAGAGACAACCTCCAACTGAAGCGGAATGAAATCAAGCGTCCGACGCCTGACAATGAATGCCCGCCCTTCGATAATGGCCGTCATCACCGCCAAGGCCTGCACACCTGCAAAGTTGGAATGCCCGCTGAAATCGCAGTAATGCATCCAGTGATCAAAACGGGTAAGAAACTCGGGGCTAAATATATCGGGTGAAAAGACCGGCTTTGCTCCGCCACCAATGCAGCTAGCGCGAAATCGAGTGGCCCCAATACGAACAATGGGATTGTTTCGCATCAGGTGATGACTGGCTTTTATCTCGTTATTGAGCGCCTGTTCACTCTTTTCGTTATCGTGCAGTTGAGCATCAGAGAACAGCGCCGACTTGGCTACTGCTGAATAACTCAAAACTCTATCTCCACATCAATCGATTCCATGATCACAGCAGGCTGCAATTGCTGCTGCAGATCGGCTTCTAACTGCCGGAGTTCGTTTAAACTAACGCTGGTATACTCAACACTGTTCTTGTAACCATCTGCCGTAACGTACTCCGCCTTTACCTGCCTTTTCCCCTGAACTAACTCGGTAATAGCGTTCTGGACTATTTGCAAGTTCTCCGCGGTAGCATAAATCTGCATCAATAAGCCTCATAATCTGATAATTCATAACAATCGGAATAAGCCGGTTCGTCTTCCGCACTCATGGTCTGAGTACTGCCTTCCAATAAACCGAGGGGCGTGTTTTGAGTCGCTTCTCTAATCACCGGGCGCAGGAAGTCATACAGCCAAAGGACATACACCAATAAATCCCATGGCTCATTTCGCTTTTGACCAGGCTTCTTTTTCCACGCTGCTTTAACACCACTGCCAACGAGGTGCTCAGAGGTGAGCATTTGGAAGTAGGTCAAATCAAAAACATCACTAACGGGGAAATGGATATAGTTCTTCCCGGGCTTTTCGATATTCAATCGTTCTGCAGCGCGGTTCTTTAACTGGTGAACATTCAGGCTTCGATACTCACATTTCACCTCAGGGTGAACTTTGAATGTGAGTGTCAGTTCGGGTTTGAATTTCGACTTGCTGTTAACCTCACCACGTATCGCGTAAATCCACCCTTTGTAGGGTGCGCAAAACTCCAGCATCGATTTCCACGCATGGCCATTACAGTCCATCACCACAGCCAGGCTCGATATCTGGCGACCATCTTTCAACATAAACGGCCGACTCAATCGTTCGACAAGTGTCTTCTGAGTCAGCTCATCTTCTGGATCACCTTGCACCGTTCCATAATCAATGGCCCAAATCTCCCCCTGAGCACCTACAGCCCAGAAGTGATATTCCAAGCGATAGGTTTGAGTATCCACCGAAGCCAAAACGCAGAGTGTTTCCTCAGGCAAGTAGTCCAGCGGAGAGTAATGATCACGGCGTGTATATATCGTTTCAAAGCTACTGAGCTTATGAGTACTTCTTACGTCTGAGTACTCAACCCCCACCTTCGTATTCATGAAGGTTTGCATTTTCTGAGGCTCTTTCTTGGCCTTTTCGTACTCACTCGCCAATGAAGGAAGCGCAGTGTTCAGGTTATCGTTATAGGCCGACCAAATATGAAAGCCTGCGTCGATTTTCCCCCGCTCGTTTCTGTCGCCCGGTTTGCCACATTTGCAGCAAAGCGCGGAACCAGTTTCGTCCCACTGGCTGGGCTCCTGATGAGTGTTGCAACAAGTAAACTCCCTTGTTGCCCGCCACTCGCCAGCCTTCACTACCTTGCTTTTATGATGCTCATAGATGGATTCGCCACAGCCCTCACAGACAAAGTGAGCCGTGGAATAATCGTCAGGATCATAGCGGAAGTTTTCGAGCTTAAGCCGCTGCTTGTGAGCGCAGTGAGGACAAGGAACATAAAAGAAACGCTGATCGGTCAGCCCGAACTCACGAGTGATTTTACAAGTGCCGGCTTCTTTCGGCGTCGAGCCCAACACAATTTTCCGTTGGGCTTCCGTCTCCGTTCGAGTGATCGCCAGCTCAACCGGATCACCCTCTTTCTCAACGTTATCCTGCCAACCAGATACCTCATCCATAAAGAGATACTTGATAGTGAGCATTCGGAACGAGCTGGCAGACGTCGCCCAAACAATACAAAGCTCACCACCGAAAAAGCTTTTCTCTTTGGACGTGTTCTTCCCCTGCATACGACGAATAACAGGATCGCAATGAGCAAATACCTTTCCGGCCTCTCGCACGGCGAACTTCTCGGCATCACCCTCGGTATTCTGGGCGATCATAATATTGCCCGGGTCGTTGGTGATTACCCAGGCCATCGCCGTATTGACGAAAATCGCATACCCAACACGGGCACTTTTGCAAAGTACGATTTTCTCAATGTAGGGTGATTCGATGGCTTGCAGCCACGCTTCTTGAAATGGCTTAGGAGAGTAGATCTGTGCGAGAGGGTTTTCGTTCTTATTCGTCCAGGCGATTATCTCCGTCTTCCGCGGCGGCACCATAGTGTTTCGCATGGCGCTCGATAACGTTTTGGATAACAGATTGAAGTTCATCGCCATCCTTCTCGTCTAATTTATAGAGAGCATTTCTCACTACTTCATCAACGACCTTTAATTTTCCAGGCTCTAACGGAAAGTGCTTTTGAAGCTCGTTTGGTATGTCTAAAAGCTTGTTTTTCACGTGCGTCATCGGCTCGATATACAGCTCAATCATGGCTGCTGCAGGAACCAGCTCTCCAGTAGCCTGACCGTTCTGAAGCTGCATCTTTATCGCGGCCTGTTTATCCTTCTCTTCTTTCCAATCTTTACCCGATAAATCATCCTCTCTGTTTCCACTGCTTCCGCTGTTTCCGCTCGAATTTCGACCATTTACAGCGTTAAGCTGGCGAATAATATCCGATTGATACTTCACGTATGATCGTACTGATTCTTCTACGTCAACCGAGCCGTTATCCTTGCGTACCAAGGCGTAACCATTACTTCTCTGGTTTCGAACAGTACGTTCTGTAACACCTAATATGTTTGAAACTGCTTTTATACTCATTACTTAATAACTCCTTTAAAATGCGGAAGCGGAAACACCACTATTTTCAAAAAAAAATTTGTCGGACCGTGCGAGTCTATGCCCCGTTGAAAACGTGCCCCAGCAGGGAGTACCTTAACCCTCAAAACGCAGAAAAAAGCGATCAAATTGATCACCTTCGACACCGAAATGATCCACTCCGATTTCGCTCGGCGATTTCGGCTACTGACAACTCACTCACAATCAAAAACGACTCAATTCAGCAAATCGCCCTCATCCATTTCGGCAATTTATTCTCATTCGAACGCCGTGAAATTCTGTAGCACGATTTCCTTTCCGATTTTCCTCTAGTTTAAATCGGCAAACTCTTCGCTAGGCCTTGCTGTTTCTGGCTTTGCGTGAATTTTTGTATTTTCGGATCTTCCCTCTGTCTTCCCATGAAAAATAAGAAAACCCTGCAAATCTAACCAAGAATGATAGGTTTGCAGGGCTTCACGTTTGAGGGATTCAGTAGTGGTATGAATGTATGCCTGATCAAGATCAGACAGTTTATGATTCAGTATTCGCTCACCCACGAACTTATCAACGCCGAGGTCAGCTAAACGAGTACGAGCCAGTTTTCGGCAGTCATGGCTGGTCCATTCCCCGTTGCTGGCTTTCTGGTAGATATCATTAGCAGCATCTTTGCCAATAGCCTCTTTAAGATTCGAAGACGGAAACAGCAGCAAACTGCCCTTAGGCTGCGTAGCCTGATATATCCTGAGCAATGCAATCACCTGTTCGGTCAGTGGCAAATACAATGCTTCTTTGGTTTTGGTATGGCTGGCAGGAATACGCCAAAGCCGGTTATCCCAATCTATATGACACCAACGCGCCAACCTGGTCTCAGATATTCGGGTACCGTGGACCAACTGCATCAACACAAGCATTCGTTC
>NZ_JAKRFQ010000032.1 GCF_022347985.1 Photobacterium sp. OFAV2-7 | reverse complement strand
ATGCCTGGTGACAACATCAAGATGGTTGTTACTCTAATCGCTCCTATCGCGATGGACGAAGGTCTACGCTTTGCGATCCGTGAAGGCGGTCGTACAGTAGGTGCTGGTGTTGTTGCTAAGATCGTTGAATAATATTTGACGACAAGGCACCAAAAAGGGCATCATTTGATGCCCTTTTTCTGCGTTCGATTTTTGGTCAGGTTGTTTTTTGGTCAGGAACGCAGAGTAAAAGTTTATTGAGATGAAGTTTTTTCCATGTAATTAAGGCGTTAGCGCTTTCCTTCATTTATGGCCTCGCACTTGCGGGGTTATTTTCGTCTATATTGAGACTAGTTACAGGTTGGTTGTATGAAAGCGAATGCCGAAAACCAAAGCAGCTCTAGCAGTATGGATGGCCTAAAATGGGTCGCTGTATTTGCTTTGCTAGCTGCCGCTGTGGTTGGTAATTACCTGTACAGTGATGTTTCTGTAGTGTTGCGCGCCACGGCCGTTGTAGTTCTTGTAGCTGCAGCTGGTGGTCTTGCCGCACTTACAGCAAAAGGTAAAACCGCGATTACGTTTGCCCGCGAATCGCGCATGGAAGTCCGCAAGGTAGTATGGCCTACTCGTCAGGAAGCTACGCAGACAACCTTTATCGTTTTAGCTGTCACTGTCATTATGGCGTTAGCCTTGTGGGGTATCGACGGCATCATGGTCCGTCTAGTCCGCCTAGTTACCGGTGTGTGAGGTAAGAGTTCATGAGCGAAGCTCCAAAAAAACGATGGTATGTAGTACAGGCCTTTTCAGGTTTTGAAGGTCGTGTAGCGCAATCACTACGTGAGCATATCAAGATGCATAGCATGGAAGACTACTTTGATGAGGTACTTGTACCGACCGAGGAAGTGGTTGAGATGCGTGCAGGTCAGCGCCGTAAGAGTGAACGTAAGTTCTTCCCAGGCTATGTGCTTGTACAGATGGTGATGAACGATGAGACATGGCATCTGGTACGTAGTATCCCTCGTGTAATGGGGTTCATCGGCGGCACTTCAGACCGTCCAGCTCCTATCTCTGATAAAGAGGCGGATGCCATTCTTAACCGTCTTCAGCAGGCAAGTGAATCACCAGTTCACAAAACTGTCTTTGAGCCGGGTGAAGTTGTACGTGTTACCGACGGGCCTTTTGCAGACTTTAACGGCGTTGTAGAAGAAGTTGACTACGACAAGAGCCGCGTGAAGGTTTCTGTATCGATCTTCGGCCGTGCGACACCGGTTGAGCTTGAGTTCGGTCAGGTTGAAAAAAGCTGATCAATAAATAATCAGCTGTTATTGTCAGGGGCGTGAAATTGGACTATAATTTCGCGCCCTTTCGTTAGACGGGGAGTCTGTTCTTTCACGAATAGACGTTCGAACCCAAATTTAGGTATATAGCAATGGCTAAAAAAGTAGAAGCGTACATCAAGCTGCAGGTTGCAGCTGGTGCAGCAAACCCTAGTCCACCGGTTGGTCCAGCTCTTGGTCAGCACGGTGTGAACATCATGGAATTCTGTAAAGCGTTCAACGCTAAGACTGACTCAATCGAGAAAGGTCTTCCAATTCCTGTTGTTATCACAGTATACAACGACCGTTCTTTCACGTTCGTTACTAAGACTCCACCTGCAGCAGTTCTTCTGAAGAAAGCAGCAGGCGTTAAGTCTGGTTCTGGCCGTCCTAACACTGAGAAAGTTGGTACTGTTACTGACGCTCAGGTTCAGGAAATCGCTGAAACTAAAGCGGCTGATATGACTGGTGCTGACATCGAAGCTATGAAGCGTTCGATTGCAGGTACTGCTCGTTCAATGGGCCTAGTGGTAGAGGGTTAAGACAATGGCAAAACTGACTAAACGCATGCGCGTTATCCGTGACAAAGTTGACGTAACTAAAGAGTACGAAATCAACGAAGCTGTTGCTCTTCTTAAAGAACTAGCTACTGCTAAATTTACTGAAAGTGTTGACGTTGCTGTTAACCTTGGCATCGATGCACGTAAATCAGACCAAAACGTTCGTGGCGCAACTGTGCTACCACACGGTACTGGTCGTGACATCCGTGTTGCTGTGTTTACTCAAGGTGCAAACGCAGAAGCTGCTAAAGAAGCAGGCGCTGACCTAGTAGGTATGGAAGAGCTTGCTGACCAGGTTAAGAAAGGCGAAATGAACTTCGACGTAGTTATCGCATCTCCAGATGCAATGCGCGTTGTAGGTCAGCTTGGTACTATTCTTGGTCCACGCGGTCTGATGCCAAACCCTAAAGTTGGTACTGTAACTCCTAACGTTGCTGAAGCGGTTAAGAACGCTAAAGCTGGTCAGGTTCGTTACCGTAACGACAAGAACGGCATCATCCACACTACTATCGGTAAAGTGGATTTTGACGCAGCAAACCTTAAAGAGAACCTAGAAGCACTTCTAGTTGCTCTGAAGAAAGCTAAGCCTTCTTCTGCTAAAGGTACTTTCATCAAGAAAGTTAGCATCTCCACCACTATGGGTGCAGGTGTAGCGCTAGACCAGAACTCTCTGGAAACTAACGCACAATAATTTGCAGAACTGCCAGGTTAGTGTATAATCTGGCGTTCACAAATTCATGGCTGAGGCTAATTGCTTGTAAATTAGCCTTCGTCCAAGACCGTAGGCGTTCTTAGGAACTTAATATTACCTACGTAGACGGTGCCAGAACATGATTGATGTAAATCTGTCTTGGATCTGCGCCGTAAAGACTCTCCTGTCATACCGGCAGTGAGTGGTGTAATGACTGGGGTAACCCAGCTAAATCCAGGAGCTAATCCAATGGCATTAAATCTTCAAGACAAAAAAGCAATTGTTGCTGAAGTCAACGAAGCTGCCAATGGTGCCCTGTCTGCAGTTGTTGCTGACTCTCGTGGCGTTGCAGTTGATGCGATGACTTCTCTACGTAAACAAGCTCGTGAAAACGGCGTTTACCTGAAAGTTGTTCGTAACACACTAGCACGCCGTGCAGTTGAAGGTACTGACTTCGAGTGTCTACAAGACACTTTCGTTGGTCCTACACTGATCGGTTTCTCTAACGAGCACCCAGGTGCTGCAGCGCGTCTTTTCAAAGACTTCGCTAAAGAGAACAAAGATTTCGAGATCAAAGCAGCCGCATTCGAAGGCGCTGTTGCTGACGCAGAAATTCTTGCGACACTACCAACTTACGACGAAGCGATTGCACGCCTAATGATGTGCATGAAAGAAGCTTCAGCTGGCAAGCTGGTACGTACTATCGCAGCTCTACGCGATCAGAAAGAAGAAGCAGCGGCATAATTGCCCTGGTTTTTCACTGGTTGCTATTTAAACTAATTGTTGATTTCAAAGAGAATTGTTATGTCTATCACTAACGAGCAAATCCTAGACGCAGTTGCAGAAATGTCTGTAATGCAAGTTGTTGAGCTTATCGAAGCTATGGAAGAGAAATTCGGTGTTTCTGCTGCAGCAGCAGTAGTAGCAGGCGGCGCAGCAGGCGGTGAAGCTGCTGAAGAGCAAACTGAATTTGACGTAATCCTAACTTCTGCTGGTTCTCAGAAAGTTCAGGTTATCAAAGCTGTACGTGGCGCAACTGGCCTAGGTCTGAAAGAAGCTAAAGCTCTAGTAGATGGCGCTCCATCACCTCTGAAAGAAGGTGTTGAGAAGGCTGAAGCTGAAGCTCTTAAAGCTCAGCTAGAAGAAGCTGGTGCTTCTGTTGAAATTAAGTAATTATTACTTAATTTCTTAGCCTGAAAAGGCTAATGGCTGGTGGCTAATTGCCACCGGCCTTTTTGCGCTGTAGGGTAGTGGTGTTTTTCACATTGTTTTGCAACCACTAACTGTGCAAAAAACAGCTCCTTTTTGAAGCTGTTCCTACAATAAACAGTGTTATTAGTCACTGCTCCTCGTTTTGAGCAGTTTGGATCACTTATCAGCGATCTGAGGAACCTATGGTTTACTCTTATACCGAGAAAAAGCGTATCCGTAAGGATTTTGGTAAGCGTCCACAAGTGTTGGACATACCATACTTGCTGTCGATCCAGCTTGAGTCTTTCAAAAAGTTCATCGAGCAGGATCCGGAAGGGCACTACGGATTAGAAGCTGCCTTTCGTTCTGTTTTTCCGATTCAGAGCTATAACGGCAATTCCGAGCTGCAATACGTTAGCTATCGTCTCGGTGAGCCGGTCTTCGATGTTAAAGAATGTCAGATTCGTGGCGTAACATACTCTGCACCGTTGCGTGTAAAGCTACGTCTTGTCATGTATGACAAAGATGCGCCAGCTGGCACCGTAAAAGACATCAAAGAACAAGAAGTTTACATGGGCGAGATTCCGCTCATGACTGATAACGGTACATTCGTTATTAACGGTACCGAGAGGGTTATCGTATCCCAGCTGCACCGTAGCCCGGGTGTCTTCTTCGACAGCGATAAGGGTAAAACCCACTCCTCAGGTAAAGTGCTTTATAACGCACGCGTAATCCCATACCGTGGTTCATGGTTGGATTTCGAATTTGATCCTAAGGATAACGTATTCGTACGTATCGACCGTCGTCGTAAGCTTCCAGCTTCAATTATTCTTCGTGCGCTAGGTTACACAACCGAGCAAATCCTTGACATGTTCTTCGAGAAAGTAAACTTCGAAGTTCAAGGTAAGTCTCTGGTTATGGAACTTGTGCCTGACCGTCTGCGTGGCGAAACTGCAAGCTTCAACATCGAAGCGAACGGTAAGCTATATGTAGAGCAAGGCCGCCGAATCACAGCCCGTCATATTCGCCAGCTTGGCAAAGACGGTGTTGACCACATTGAAGTCCCTGTTGAATACATCGTGGGTAAAATCGCATCACGTGATTACGTGAACGAGGAAACCGGCGAGCTAATCGCAGCAGCTAACCAAGAACTAAGCCTAGAGACTCTGGCTCTGCTTTCACAAGCAGGTCACAAGTCACTGGAAGTTCTGTTCACCAATGACCTGGATTACGGTCCGTACATGTCTGACACCATCCGTGTCGACAGCACGACTGATCGCCTAAGTGCGCTAGTAGAAATCTACCGCATGATGCGTCCTGGTGAGCCGCCAACACGTGAAGCAGCAGAG
Organism: Photobacterium sp. OFAV2-7; assembly: GCF_022347985.1. Lineage (GTDB taxonomy): Bacteria > Pseudomonadota > Gammaproteobacteria > Enterobacterales > Vibrionaceae > Photobacterium. Next base: position 11,317 of record NZ_JAKRFQ010000032.1, on the reverse strand, counting down.
CAGCTATTCGAAAGCCTGTTCTTCTCAGAAGATCGTTACGATCTATCTGCTGTTGGTCGTATGAAGTTCAACAGCTCTCTTCTGCGTGAAGAGACAACGGGTGCGGGTACCCTTGATCACTCTGACATCATTGACGTGATGCGCAAACTGATCGACATCCGTAACGGCCGTGGTGAAGTTGATGATATCGACCACCTTGGTAACCGTCGTATCCGTTCTGTTGGCGAAATGGCTGAAAACCAGTTCCGTGTTGGTCTAGTTCGTGTTGAGCGTGCAGTTAAGGAACGTCTAAGCCTAGGCGATCTTGATGCTGTGATGCCTCAGGACCTAATCAATGCGAAGCCAATTTCTGCGGCAGTGAAAGAGTTCTTTGGCTCTTCTCAGCTGTCTCAGTTTATGGACCAGAACAACCCACTGTCAGAAGTTACTCACAAACGTCGTATTTCGGCGCTTGGTCCAGGTGGTCTGACTCGTGAGCGTGCTGGCTTTGAAGTTCGAGATGTTCACGCGACCCACTACGGTCGTCTATGTCCTATCGAAACGCCAGAAGGTCCAAACATCGGTCTAATCAACTCACTGTCGGCATTCGCCCAGTGTAATGCTTACGGTTTCCTGGAAACGCCATACCGTAAAGTAATCGACGGCAAGGTAACCGAAGAAATCGACTTCCTGTCTGCGATTGAAGAAGGCCAGTATGTTATCGCTCAGGCGAACGCCGCGCTTAATGAAGACGGTTCTTTCGCTGACGAACTGATCACTGCACGTCAGAAAGGTGAATCAGGCCTGCACCCACGCGACCATGTTCAGTACATGGACGTTGCAACTAACCAGGTTGTATCGGTGGCGGCATCTCTGATCCCGTTCCTAGAGCACGATGATGCGAACCGTGCCCTTATGGGTGCGAACATGCAGCGTCAGGCTGTTCCGACACTGCGCGCTGACAAGCCGCTAGTTGGTACAGGTATCGAGCGTAACGTAGCCGTTGACTCCGGTGTAACTGCCGTTGCCAAACGTGGCGGACAAGTACAGTCAGTAGATGCATCTCGTATCGTTATCAAAGTTAACGAAGACGAGCTGGTACCAGGCGAAGCGGGTATCGACATCTACAACCTGACTAAGTACACCCGTTCTAACCAGAACACATGTATCAACCAGCGTCCAACCGTGATGCCGGGTGAGCCTGTGGCTCGTGGCGATGTGCTTGCTGATGGTCCTTCAACAGACCTGGGTGAGCTAGCGCTTGGTCAGAACATGCGTATCGCGTTCATGCCTTGGAACGGTTACAACTTTGAGGATTCCATCCTAGTTTCTGAGCGTGTTGTACAGGAAGATCGCCTGACAACTATCCACATCCAAGAGCTATCTTGTGTGGCGCGTGATACTAAGCTGGGTGCTGAAGAAATCACTGCGGATATCCCTAACGTGGGTGAAGCGGCGCTTTCTAAGCTGGATGAATCAGGTATCGTTTACATTGGTGCTGAAGTGAAGGGTGGCGACATCCTGGTTGGTAAAGTGACGCCTAAGGGCGAAACTCAGCTAACACCTGAAGAGAAGCTACTACGTGCTATCTTCGGCGAAAAAGCATCTGATGTGAAAGACTCTTCACTACGTGTACCGAACTCTGTATCTGGTACGATCATCGACGTTCAGGTATTTACCCGCGATGGCGTAGAAAAAGACAAGCGTGCGCTTGAAATTGAAGAGATGCAGCTGAAAGAAGCGAAGAAAGATATCACGGAAGAATTCCAGATCCTTGAGGGTGGTCTTCTTGCACGTGTTCGTACGCTTCTGCTTTCTGCCGGTTACAGTGAAGACAAGATTGCTTCAATGGACCGCGAGAGACTGTTTGCACAGACACTTGATGACGAAGCACAGCAAAACCAGCTGGAGCAGCTTGCAGAGCAGTATGATGAACTGAAAGCTGAGTTCGATAAGAAGTTTGAAACTAAGCGTCGTAAGATCACACAGGGTGATGACCTAGCGCCGGGCGTACTTAAGATTGTTAAAGTATACCTAGCCGTTAAGCGTCGTATCCAGCCTGGTGATAAGATGGCGGGTCGTCACGGTAACAAGGGTGTAATCTCTAAGATCAACCCTGTTGAAGACATGCCGTATGATGAGAAAGGTCAGACAGTCGATATCGTACTGAACCCACTGGGTGTACCATCTCGTATGAACATCGGTCAGATCCTCGAGACTCACCTGGGTCTTGCAGCGAAGGGTATCGGTGACAAGATCAACGAGATGCTGAAGCAGCAGCAAGAACTTCACAAGTTCCGTGAATTCCTGCAAAAAGTCTACGATCTGGGCGATACGCGCCAGAAAGTTGATATCGCTGCGCTATCTGACGACGAAGTACGTACGTTGATTAAGAACCTACGTAATGGTCTACCGATTGCAACACCTGTATTTGATGGTGCGCCAGAAGCATCAATCAAAGAGCTGTTGAAACTGGGTGATCTGCCTGAGTCTGGTCAGCTGAAACTGTTTGACGGTCGTACCGGTGACATGTTTGAGCGTCCTGTAACCGTTGGTTACATGTACATGCTGAAACTGAACCACTTGGTTGATGACAAGATGCATGCCCGTTCTACCGGTTCTTATAGCCTTGTTACTCAGCAGCCGCTGGGTGGTAAAGCACAATTCGGTGGTCAGCGTTTCGGTGAGATGGAAGTATGGGCGCTGGAAGCATACGGCGCAGCTTACACTCTACAGGAAATGCTAACCGTTAAGTCGGATGACGTTAACGGCCGTACGAAGATGTATAAGAACATCGTCGATGGCGACCATCGTATGGAACCTGGTATGCCGGAATCCTTCAACGTATTGTTGAAAGAAATCCGCTCGTTGGGTATCAACATCGAGCTGGAAGACGAATAAGCCTAGGCTAGTTACCTATACTTATTTAGTTACTCCGGTATAAATATGAAGGCGCCAGTAGACTGGCGCCTTTATGGGTCAACTCCTCACAGGAGCCGAATGTGAAAGACTTACTTAAGTTTCTGAAAGCACAACACAAGACTGAAGAATTTGATGCAATCAAAATCGGTCTTGCTTCACCTGACATGATCCGTTCATGGTCTTTCGGTGAAGTTAAAAAGCCAGAAACCATCAACTACCGTACTTTTAAGCCTGAGCGTGACGGCCTTTTCTGTGCACGTATCTTTGGCCCGGTAAAAGACTACGAGTGTCTTTGTGGCAAATACAAGCGCCTGAAGCACCGTGGTGTTATCTGTGAAAAATGTGGTGTTGAAGTTACTCAGACCAAAGTACGTCGTGAGCGTATGGGTCACATCGAGCTAGCTTCACCTGTAGCCCACATCTGGTTCCTTAAGTCACTGCCATCCCGTATCGGTCTGTTAATGGACATGCCGCTACGTGACATCGAGCGTGTACTGTACTTCGAATCTTACGTAGTAATCGAACCGGGTATGACCAACCTTGAGCGTAGCCAGCTGCTGTCTGAAGAACAGTACCTGGATGCACTTGAAGAGTGGGGCGACGAGTTCGACGCGAAAATGGGTGCAGAAGCGGTTAAAGCATTGCTGTCCAACATGGACCTGAATGCCGAAATTGAGCTGATGCGCGAAGAGCTAGATGAAACTAACTCTGAAACCAAGCGTAAGAAACTAACCAAGCGTCTTAAGCTTGTAGAAGCATTCCTGCAGTCAGGTAACAACCCAGAGTGGATGATCCTGTCTGTACTGCCAGTTCTGCCGCCGGATCTACGTCCGCTGGTACCGCTGGACGGTGGTCGTTTCGCAACCTCGGATCTGAATGATCTGTACCGTCGCGTTATCAACCGTAACAACCGTCTGAAGCGCCTTCTAGACCTGGCTGCTCCTGATATCATCGTACGTAACGAAAAGCGTATGCTTCAGGAGTCTGTTGATGCATTGCTAGATAACGGTCGTCGTGGCCGCGCTATCACAGGTTCAAACAAGCGTCCTCTGAAATCTTTGGCAGACATGATCAAAGGTAAGCAGGGTCGTTTCCGTCAGAACCTACTTGGTAAGCGTGTAGACTACTCAGGTCGTTCTGTTATCACCGTAGGTCCATACCTGCGTTTGCATCAGTGTGGTCTTCCTAAGAAGATGGCACTTGAGCTATTCAAGCCATTCATCTATGGCAAGCTAGAGACTCGTGGTCTGGCGACAACGATCAAAGCTGCCAAGAAGATGGTAGAACGCGAAGAAGCAGTTGTTTGGGATATCCTGGATGAAGTGATTCGCGAGCACCCAGTAATGCTTAACCGTGCACCAACACTGCACCGTCTAGGTATTCAGGCATTCGAACCAGTACTTATCGAAGGTAAAGCGATCCAGCTTCACCCACTAGTGTGTGCGGCCTATAACGCCGACTTCGATGGTGACCAGATGGCGGTACACGTACCTCTGACTCTGGAAGCACAGCTTGAAGCACGTGCACTGATGATGTCTACGAACAACATCCTTTCACCAGCATCAGGTGATCCGATCATCGTACCTTCTCAGGACGTTGTATTGGGTCTTTACTACATGACTCGTGAGAAGATTAACGCGAAAGGTGAAGGCATGTACCTTGAAGGTCCTGCCGAAGCTGAAAAAGCATACCGTACAGGTAATGCCGAGCTACATGCTCGCGTTAAAGTTCGTATTACCGAGCACAAAGCTGACGACCAAGGCAACCTGGTTGCTGAAACTAAGCTGATTGATACGACTGTTGGTCGTGCAATGCTATGGACTATCGTACCGAAAGGTCTGCCATACAGCCTGGTAAACACGGAAGCTCTGGGTAAGAAACAAATCTCTAAACTGCTTAACACTTGTTACCGTGAACTGGGCATGAAAGATACCGTTATCTTTGCTGACCAGATCATGTACACAGGTTTTGCTTACGCGGCACTGTCTGGTGTTTCTGTTGGTATCGACGACATGGTTGTACCAGAAGCGAAATACACCAAGATCGCAGAAGCTGAAGCAGAAGTTGCTGAAATCCAGGAACAGTTCCAGTCAGGTCTTGTTACCGCGGGCGAGCGTTACAACAAAGTTATCGATATCTGGGCAACAGCCAACGAGCAGGTTGCTAAAGCGATGATGGATAACCTGTCGTTCGACACTGTTATTAACCGTGACGGTGAAGAAGAGCAGCAGAAATCGTTCAACAGCGTATACATGATGGCCGACTCAGGTGCTCGTGGTTCTGCAGCACAGATTCGTCAGCTTGCCGGTATGCGTGGTCTGATGGCTAAGCCGGATGGCTCAATCATCGAAACGCCGATCACAGCGAACTTCCGTGAAGGTCTGAACGTACTACAGTACTTCATCTCTACTCATGGTGCTCGTAAGGGTCTTGCGGATACCGCACTTAAGACAGCGAACTCCGGTTACCTGACTCGTCGTCTGGTAGACGTTGCACAGGATGTGGTTATTACAGCAGATGACTGTGGTACACATGCTGGTATCACCATGATGCCTCTGATCGAGGGTGGTGATGTTAAAGAGCAGCTGGGTGATCGTGTTCTAGGCCGTGTTGTTGCTGAAGACGTTATCAAGCCGGGTACAGACGAAGTTCTTGCTCCTCGTAACACGCTTCTTGATGAGAAGTGGTGTGACATCCTAGAAGCAAACTCTGTTGACCAGGTGAAAGTACGTTCGGTTGTAACCTGTGAAAACGACTTCGGTTGTTGTAAGCACTGTTACGGTCGTGACCTGGCTCGTGGTCACTTGGTTAACCAGGGTGAGGCAGTGGGTGTTGTTGCTGCTCAGTCAATCGGTGAACCGGGTACACAGCTTACGATGCGTACGTTCCACATCGGTGGTGCGGCATCTGCAGCGGCTGCAGAAAACAGCATCCAGGTTAAGAACAACGGTTCTGTGAAACTACAGAATGCTAAGTTCGTTACCAACAGCGAAGGCAAGCTAGTTATCACCTCTCGTGCGTCAGAAATGAGCGTTATCGATGAGTTTGGTCGTACCAAAGAAAACTATAAGCTGCCATACGGTTCTCACCTGAGCAAAGGTGACGGTGCGGAAGTTAAAGCTGGCGATATCATCGCTAACTGGGACCCGCACACAATGCCAATCATCACTGAAGTGGCTGGTCGTGTTCAGTTCGTTGACCTGATTGATGGCGTTACTGTTTCTCGTCAGACTGATGAGCTAACAGGTCTGTCTATGATCACTGTACTAGACGCTGCAGAGCGTACCGGTGCAGGTAAAGACATGCGTCCTACCATCAAGCTTGTTGATGAGAACGGCAACGATGTAATGATCGCCGGCACTGAAATGCCAGCTCAGTACTTCCTGCCAGGTAAAGCAATCATCCAGCTTGAAGACGGTGCCATGGTTGGTATCGGTGATACGCTAGCACGTATCCCTCAGGCTTCTGGCGGTACGAAAGATATCACCGGTGGTCTGCCACGAGTTGCTGACCTGTTCGAAGCACGTAAGCCGAAAGAGCCAGCAATTCTTGCTGAAATCACGGGTACGGTTTCGTTCGGTAAAGAGACGAAAGGCAAGCGTCGTCTGATCATCACACCTGCCGAAGGCAACGCATACGAAGAAATGGTTCCTAAGTGGCGCCAGCTGAACGTATTCGAAGGTGAGAAGGTCGAGAAAGGTGATGTAATCGCCGATGGTCCAGAGGCTCCGCACGATATCCTACGTCTACGTGGTGTACACGCAGTCGCAGAATACATCGTGAACGAAGTTCAGGAAGTTTACCGTCTACAGGGCGTTAAGATTAACGATAAGCACATTGAAACTATCGTTCGTCAGATGCTTCGTAAGGTAACGATCACTGCTTCTGGTGACTCTGAGTTCCTACCAGGTGAGCAGCTAGAGTACTCTCGCGTAACTATCGCAAACCGTAAGCTTGAAGCTGAAGGTAAGCTACCAGCTACGTACGAGCGTGATCTGCTTGGTATCACTAAAGCGTCTCTGGCAACTGAGTCATTTATCTCGGCAGCATCGTTCCAGGAAACGACTCGCGTACTAACAGAAGCTGCGGTTTCTGGTAAGCGTGACGAGCTACGCGGCCTGAAAGAGAACGTAATCGTTGGTCGTCTGATCCCTGCGGGTACTGGCTTCGCCTACCACCAGGAGCGTCAGCGTCAGCGTGATGCAGAGCTAGAGCCTGTAGCACCTCAGGTTGATGCAGAGCAAGCGTCTCAGGATCTTGCAGCACTGCTAAATGCTGGCCTGACTGACGAAAACTAATTAGGTTTCGTTACTTGAGCTAAGCAAGAAAAAGGCACCCAATAGGGTGCCTTTTTGTTTATGGGTAAGTTGCTTGAGATAAGTTGATGAAAGCCATTGTGTTATTGATATAAAAATCCCCAGTGTCAGCGAACACCGGGGATAGTAAGAGTTTCAGAACAAGTGAGCGTGCTGGTGACTAGGGCATAGACACTAAGAAGCACGCATTGGCAGAAGAGAGCAGTTTTCGCTGTTGGGCGAGACAGCGATAATTAGCCCGACTGAACAAACTTTGTTTCAGACCAGATTATATCTGCGCTCATGCCTAGTGGGGCATTATGCTCCCGGCGGACACGCTAAGCTTTCGCTGATTAGCTCAATCAGGTTATCTTCTAATGCAAATCTGAGTTCGATCAGTTCGCCGACAGAAGACAAGTCGTTGTCAAAGTCGGGAATATCCCCCCCTTCTTCGATAGCGCAGTAGCGATCGGTAAAATTCAGCAAAGGGTCGGTTGTCTGGGTGATTTGCGAATATAGCCGTGAGATATCTTCGGTGGGTGAGTAGCCGGTTGCATTCCAGCGCTCCATCACCATGTCATAGATTTTAAAGTGGCCTTCGGAGATATAGTCGACAAGCTGTTGGCTGAAAAGTTGGAGTTGTGAAGCGGTTGGAAGCTGGCGTGTATTGTGTTCAAACGGGGGGAGCCCCGCTAACTTGCAATAGTCGATCAGTAGTTGCTGACGGGACATCAGCCAGTGATCGATGACATCGCTGGTGCCGCCCCACTGTTTTTGTACTTGCTCGAATTTACTTAACATGACCATGCCCTCATGATCGATCAGTACCGACAAAAGGGCACTGATTTCGATATCTGTGAAACTCTTAAAAAAGAGAACCTTGTATGACGGATCAATAATCCGTTACTAAGTTTAGATTGCCAGTAAAAAGCAAACCCTGCAAGGATGGATGTGACATTGATGTTAAAAAAACAAGAATTAGCGTATTGGTGTATAGTTAAAAATCGTAAGTTATATCTGATTAATCATACACTTCCCCTGATGATGCCTGACCAGGCAGGGGGAAATAGCGAACAGGCTCGCTATATCGGTGAGTACCGCAAAAAGCCTGTTTATTGGTTGGAAGCCACTGAAAATCATAAGGAAGAGGATTTCTATTCTCAAAGGGAATTACTGAGCCTCGACGGTGCCCTGTTCAATTTGGCAGGCAAAGCCACGCAACTCTCCCATATGCTGCACTCCCAGGCCTTTTGTTCGGCCTGTGGCTCACGTTGCGAGCTGGCTATAGCAGACTTGGCTATGGTGTGTCAGGGCTGTCAGACCCACCATTATCCGCGCTTGTCTCCCTGTGTGATAGTCGCAGTGCGTAACCGGGACAAAATCCTGCTGGCTCAGCATCCGCGGCATAAGACTGGCATGTATACGGTGATTGCCGGGTTTGTCGAGGCTGGAGAAACGCTGGAGCAGTGTGTGGCCAGGGAGGTCGAAGAGGAAACTGGGATCACCGTCAAAAATATTCGTTACTTCGGCAGCCAGCCCTGGGCCTTTCCGTCTAACCTGATGATGGGTTTTCTGGCGGACTATGATAGCGGTGAGCTGAAGCCCGACTATGAAGAGCTGAGTGATGCTATCTGGGCGACGAAAGATCAACTGCCGGCACTGGCTCCGGAAGGAACGATTGCCAGAGCATTGATTAACCATACTTTATCGTTGATGGCTGAACGGTAGGATAAAAAAACCCTCCTAAGTGGAGGGGTAAGGTGCAGTTATTTGCTCTCGACGAGCAAAGTCATTGTTATTATTGCTAGCGCGCAGATTTTGTACCATGGGAGCCCAGTGAGTCGCAAACCTAGTGAACAGATTGTTGCCGTAAACATGATCTGCTTAACAATTGGGCTCTTTTGTTGCTGTCATGGAGTGATACAATACGCCGCAGAATTAACCCATGGAGTCCAGAATGAGCGAATTAAAGAATGACCGCTACCTACGTGCGCTGTTGAAGCAACCGGTAGATTGCACACCGGTATGGATGATGCGTCAGGCAGGCCGCTATCTGCCAGAGTATCGTGCTACACGTAGTGTTGCTGGTGACTTCATGTCGCTATGTAAAAATGCCGAGCTGGCGAGTGAGGTAACCCTTCAGCCACTGCGCCGTTTTCCGCTGGATGCTGCAATTCTGTTCTCAGATATTCTGACTATCCCGGATGCGATGGGGCTGGGGCTGTACTTCGAAACGGGTGAAGGCCCTAAGTTCGAGCGTCCGATCACCTGCAAGGCCGATGTCGATAAAATTGGCTTGCCGGATCCGGAAGGTGAGCTGCAGTACGTGATGAATGCCGTGCGTCAAATCCGCAAGGATCTTCAGGGTGAAGTACCGCTGATTGGTTTCTCTGGTAGCCCGTGGACACTGGCTACTTATATGGTTGAAGGCGGAAGTTCAAAAGCCTTCACCAAGATTAAAAAGATGATGTATGCCGAGCCGGCGACATTGCATGCGCTGCTGGACAAGCTGGCTGACAGTGTTGTCGAGTATCTGAATGCCCAGATCAAAGCGGGTGCACAATCGGTGATGGTATTTGACACCTGGGGTGGCGTTCTGACCCCGCGTGACTACAACGAGTTCTCGCTGCGCTATATGCATAAGATTGTCGATGGCCTGATTCGTGAAAACGACGGTCGCCGTGTTCCTGTGACGCTATTTACCAAGAACGGTGGCATGTGGCTGGAGCAGATCGCAGCAACGGGCTGTGATGCAGTAGGCCTTGACTGGACCATCAATATTGCTGATGCCAAACGTCGTGTCGGTGACAAAGTGGCCCTGCAGGGGAATATGGACCCATCTATCCTTTATGCTCAGCCAGAGCGTATCCGTCAGGAAGTCGCGACGATTCTTGAAGGCTATGGCGACGAGGGGACCGGTCACGTGTTCAACCTTGGCCACGGTATTCACTTGGATGTGCCGCCGGAAAATGCCGGTGTGTTTGTGGAAGCGGTACATGAGCTGTCAAAGCCGTATCATAAATAAGAGCAGGTACGAGATCCTAGGTTACTAGTATCTGGGAAGCGCCTTTAGAGCCCATGCAGTCCTACTGTGTGGGCTCTTTGCTATCTGGTTTCTCGAAACTAGCCTCCCTACACCCCTAAATGCTGGTGGACGTAGTTGCGGATGTACGGTACTACCTCTTCTTCAAACCATGGGTTGCGCTTGAGCCACAGGGTATTGCGGGGGGAAGGGTGAGGCATCGGAATGTACAGGGGAGCCCACTGGCGCCATGCTCTTACTGTCTCAGTGAGTGTCTTGGGCTTGTCGGTCAGATAGCGTTGTTGGGCATATTGGCCGACCAGCAATGTCATGCCGACATCAGGCAGTAATGGCCAGACTTGCGGGTGCCATTGTGGGGCACATTCCGGCCTTGGCGGGAGATCGCCAGATTTGCCTTTGCCCGGGTAGCAGAGCCCCATCGGCATGATGGCGATTTGGGCCGGATCGTAAAATGTGTCGCGGTCGAGCTCGAGCCATGCCCGCAGGCGGTTGCCACTTGGATCGTTCCAAGGGATCCCGGTTTCATGAACACGCGTCCCCGGGGCCTGGCCGATAATCATCAACTTTGCAGTGCTAGCAGCCTGGATGACGGGACGAGGTCCGAGCGGAAGGTGATCCTTGCAGATCTCACAGTGATGGATTTGATCCAGTAGGTTATCAAGTTGTTGAGCTGCCATAACTGCTGCCTTTGATTATTAATAGCCACGAGTGAAATCAACCTGGTACATCAGGGGCTGTTGCTGGATATACCGTCGATAGTTTTCCTCAAATACCTCGAACACCTGCTCAGGGAAGCTCTCTGCGGCGATATGGGGGGTAATCGTAATGTTCGGGTGTTGCAAGAAAGCATGCTGCTTATCTAGCGGCTCCTGCTTGAATACATCAAGGTAAGCATGGGCTATGCAGCCCTTTGCGATGGCAGTGAGTAGCCCTTGTTCACATACCGTGTTACCGCGTCCTACGTTAAACAGTAGCGCATTATGGCAGTGACCTAAGTTCCTGGCACCTAGCAGATCGTTGGTCTCGGGGGTTGCGGGCAGGGTGGAGACGACAATATCTGCTCGGCCCAGCCCTTCAC
>NZ_JAKRFQ010000324.1 GCF_022347985.1 Photobacterium sp. OFAV2-7 | reverse complement strand
TCTTGATCGTATCTCTCTTGGAATTATCCAAGATCTTGCCCTTATGGCACATCCGGCCTTTTTACGGCCGGATTTTTTATTCCAATTCAACAAGTTAATCTCAAACACCCGATCTTGATATCAACGCAATTGCAGTGCACAAAAGCAACACCGATCAAGTTCAAAAAAACCGCAACCGTTTGCGCGAACGCGCAAAAGTGAGCCTATTTTTATGCTCGAACGCACAAAATTAATTCTTTAACATTTCAATTACGTTTAGTTCGAGTACATTAAGAGCGAATAAGAAAGATAAAAGAAATACCCCTACAACATTCGACAAAAGGACTGAATAATGACTACCCCGAAACAACATACGCTACTTGGCGAATGTATTGCCGAGTTCATTGGTACAGGACTATTGATTTTCTTCGGTGTTGGCTGTGTCGCGGCACTTGTACTGACTGGTGCAAACTTCGGTCAGTGGGAAATCAGCATCATGTGGGGCCTAGGTGTCGCTATCGCCATCTATTGTACTGCTGGTGTCTCCGGTGCCCATATCAACCCTGCCGTAACCATTGCCCTGGCACTGTTCCATGGCTTTGACAAACGCAAAGTAGCTCCTTACATTGCTGCTCAGCTACTGGGCGCGTTCTGTACCGCCGCTCTGATCTATAGCCTATACAGCAACCTTTTCGCAGAGTTTGAAGCCACCAACCAAATTGTTCGAGGCAGTGAGGCAAGCCTGGCGACCGCCGGTATTTTCTCTACCTACCCGAATGCGGCCCTGTCTTTCAGCGGTGCCTTTGCGGTTGAGTTTGTGATCACAGCCGTACTGATGTTTGCCATCCTGGCTCTGACAGATGACAAAAACGGTGCCCCTCGCGGTCCGATGGCCCCGCTGCTGATCGGTATCCTGATTGCGGTGATCGGCGGCTCGCTTGGTCCACTAACCGGTTTTGCAATGAACCCGGCGCGTGACTTCGGTCCGAAATTCTTTGCTTTCCTAGCCGGATGGGGCGATATGGCACTCACTGGCGGTAAAGACATCCCTTATATGATCGTTCCAATCCTGGCACCAATCTTCGGTGCCTGCTTCGGCGGTTGGCTATACCCGAAAGTCATCGGCGTTTATCTGCCGGGCAACAGCGAAGCCGTTGCACAAGAGCAAGAAAGCGCAAGTGACAGTGAAGCAGCAAAAGCATAAAAATCTCTCTACTACCCTAAAATATAATTACTACTAGAGGAAACCATCATGACAACAGAGCAAAAGTACATTGTTGCACTTGATCAAGGTACAACCAGCTCCCGCGCCGTTGTGCTGGATCACAACGCAAACATTGTGTGCTCGTCACAGCGTGAATTTACTCAGATCTATCCTAAAGCCGGATGGGTTGAGCATGATCCTCTCGAAATCTACGCGACCCAAAGCTCGACTCTGGTTGAAGCTCTCGCCAAAGCCGGTATCCGCTCTGATCAGGTAGCCGGTATCGGTATCACCAACCAGCGTGAAACCACTATCGTGTGGAACAAAAATACCGGCAAGCCGGTCTACAACGCTATCGTCTGGCAGTGCCGCCGTACTGCCGATACCTGTGAAACCCTAAAAGAGCAGGGACTGGAAGAATATATCCGCGACAACACCGGCCTGGTCGTCGACCCTTATTTCTCGGGCACCAAGATCAAATGGATCCTGGACAACGTCGAAGGGGCGCGTGAAGAAGCCGAAGCCGGTAACCTGCTGTTCGGTACCGTTGATACGTGGTTGATCTGGAAGATGACTCAGGGACGTGTTCACGTTACTGACTACACCAACGCCTCGCGTACCATGGTATTTAACATCAATACCCTGCAGTGGGATGAAAAACTACTGAAAGCACTGGATATTCCGCTTTCTATGATGCCGGAAGTGAAGGCGTCGTCGGAAGTATACGGCCAGACCAACATTGGTGGTAAGGGCGGTACCCGTATCCCGATTGCCGGTATTGCCGGTGACCAGCAGGCTGCCCTGTTCGGTCAGATGTGTGTCGAGCCGGGTCAGGCGAAAAACACCTACGGTACAGGCTGCTTCCTGCTGATGAATACCGGCAAGGAAAAAGTCACCTCGCACAATGGCCTGCTAACCACCTTGGCCTGTGGCCCTACCGGTGACGTGGCTTATGCCCTCGAGGGTGCGGTATTTATGGGCGGCGCTTCGATTCAGTGGCTACGCGATGAAGTGAAGCTGCTGGACGATGCCAAAGACTCAGAATACTTTGCAGAGAAAGTGGGCAGTGCTAACGGCGTCTATGTTGTTCCTGCCTTTACCGGTCTGGGCGCACCATACTGGGACCCGTATGCACGTGGCGCGATTGTCGGTCTGACCCGTGGTGTTAACTCCAACCACATTATCCGTGCAACGCTGGAAAGTGTGGCCTACCAGACCCGTGATGTACTGGATGCCATGCAGGTAGACTCCGGCATCAATCTGGCCTCCCTGCGTGTCGACGGCGGCGCGGTTGCCAATAACTTCCTGATGCAGTTCCAGTCCGACATTCTGGCTACCGAAGTTCACCGCCCGGTTGTTACCGAGGTAACGGCACTGGGTGCCGGCTACCTGGCCGGCCTGGCAGTTGGCTTCTGGAACAGTATTGACGAGCTGCAAGACAAGGCCGTTCTGGATCGCAACTTCGTACCGTCAGAGGACGAGCAAAAACGTGAGCGTCGCTACAAAGGCTGGAAACGTGCTGTTGAGTGCGCCAAAGGCTGGGCTGTCGAAGACGACGTCTAACCGCTCACTCTCCCTCTAAGTTTCCCCCTCAAGAAGGCCTGCGTTGCAGGTCTTCTTTTTTATCTGTCACCCCTTAACAGGTCTCAGCACCTTGCTGGATGCCCCGTCTCCATCTTCGAGAATATTCCGCTATTTCGACGGCAAAAAATTAACGCAAACGTTTCACCCAAGCTGTGATAAAATCGCGCCAGATTTTTTATGGGCCTTTTTTCTTTCTGGAGTAACAATGAAACGCGATTTAGCAATGGCATTTTCTCGTGTCACCGAAGGTGCAGCACTGGCTGGCTACAAATGGCTTGGCCGCGGCGACAAGAACGCCGCTGACGGCGCTGCCGTGGAAGTGATGCGTACCCTTCTCAACCAGACCGAGATCGACGGTGAAATTGTGATCGGCGAAGGCGAGATTGATGAAGCGCCTATGCTGTATATCGGCGAGAAAGTGGGCACCGGTGGTGATGCGGTCGATATTGCCGTTGATCCAATCGAAGGCACCCGTATGACAGCGATGGGCCAGAACAACGCCCTCGCCGTATTGGCTGCCGGTGAGAAAGGTTCGTTCCTGAAAGCGCCTGATATGTACATGGAAAAACTGGTTGTCGGCCCGGCAGCCAAAGGATGTATCGATCTAAACCTGCCGCTAGCGAAAAACCTGGAAAACATTGCCTCGGCACTGGGTAAGACACTTGATACCCTGGTGGTCACTACACTGGCCAAGCCTCGCCATGACGAGGTGATTAGCCAGATGCAGGCTATGGGGGTACGCGTCTTTGCCGTGCCTGATGGCGACGTGGCGGCCTCAATCCTGACGTGTATGCCAGATAGCGAAGTCGATGTCATGTACTGCATCGGCGGTGCGCCGGAAGGCGTTGTCTCGGCAGCAGCGATCCGCGCCCTGGGCGGCGATATGCACGGCCGCCTGCTGCCTCGCCACGAAGTCAAAGGCGACAGCGAGGATAACCGCCAGCTGGGTCAGGTTGAAATCGATCGCTGCCGCGAAATGGGTATCGAACCGAACATCGTGCTGCGTATGGAAGACATGGCCCAAAGCGACAATGTGATCTTTGCCGGCACTGGTATTACCAAAGGTGATCTGCTTGACGGGATCAGCCGCCAGGGCGATATCGCCACGACGGAAACCCTGCTGATCCGCGGCAAATGCCGTACTATCCGCCGTATCAAGTCGACCCATTACCTGACACGCAAAGACGATGCTGTCAAAGAGCATATCCTGTAACCTGCCCTTCCGGTTCTGAAAAAGGCGTGCATTGATGCACGCCTTTTTTGTCTGCGCAGCCAATAGCAGACTCTCACTGGCTTAGTACTTCTGGTTTATACTTAACTTTGTAAAGCTGTTGCTTTATTTACTTGACTGGCTACATAATAAACCAATAAAGGTAAAAGCAGCTGATATGAAAACGATTGAAAAAATACTCTATCGCATGAAGCGGGATGGCCCAGTTACAGCCAAGGTGCTGGCCGAAGAGTTCAAACTGACCACCATGGGCGTACGCCAGCACCTGCAGGGGCTGGAGGAAGACGGATTGGTGGATTACCAGGACATCAAGGCCAAGGTCGGTCGCCCGACACGGCACTGGAACCTGACCAGCAAGGGTCACCGTCGTTTTGCTGACCGCCATGGCGAACTTATTATTCAAATGCTTGATTCTGTCGAGGAGCTCTTTGGGGCCGACGGTCTCAACCAAGTGGTTGAACGCAGAGAGAATCAAACCTTTGAACAATATCGGCATGCATTGGCAAACAGCTATAATGTAAAAGAAAAACTGGAAATACTAACTACACTGAGGGAACAGGAAGGCTACATGGCCCAGCTTCACCAGGACGGTGAAGACTTCATTCTGGTGGAAAACCACTGCCCGATCTGCCATGCCGCCACGCGCTGTCCTTCCCTATGTAAATCAGAGCTTTCTGTCTTCCAACGTTTGTTGGGCAACGAGTACCGCGTCGAGCGAAACGAACACATTATTGCCGGAGAGAGGCGCTGCGCTTATCGAATACAAAAATCATAATTAGGAGATTATTATGGCTGACTGGATCCCTGCGAAGGTTATCACCAATCGTCACTGGAATAGTGACCTGTTTAGTCTTGTCTTGCATGCAAATATAGAACCCTTCAAGGCCGGACAGTTTACCAAGTTTGGATTGGAAATTGATGGCAAAATGGTCCAGCGTGCCTACTCCTTTGTCAATCCCCCCAGCGATAACAACCTGGAAATCTATGCCACCCGAGTGGCGGACGGTCTGCTCTCCCCTCGCCTCCATGCCCTTGATAGCGGGGATACCGTGTTTATTTCGGCACGGGCCAATGGTTATTTCACCCTCAATGAAGTCCCAGACAGCGAACACCTGTGGCTGCTGGCGACCGGAACCGCTATCGGTCCCTATCTGTCGATCCTGCGTGAATCCGATGTCTGGCGCCGATTCCGTAAAGTCGTACTGATCCATGCTGTTCGCTATGCCGCCGATCTCAGCTATCA
>NZ_JAKRFQ010000323.1 GCF_022347985.1 Photobacterium sp. OFAV2-7 | reverse complement strand
GTTATTAATATTTTCAAAAGGATTTTTGTATGAAGCTTTACGATAAATTAATGAATGTTGTAGAAAACATAATCGCTCCCATAGCGGCGAAAGTTGGTTCGCAAATACATGTTCGTGCAATGCGTGATGGCTTTATTACTGCAATGCCATTCATTATTGTAGGTAGTTTTATTCTAATATTCGCTTTTCCCCCATTCGCTGAAGATACAACGAATGCATTTGGTCGTGCTTGGTTAGATTTTGCGGCAGATAATTTTGAAGCAATAATGATGCCTTACAATATGTCCATGGGCATAATGACGGTATTTGTTTCCTTGGGGGTCGCCTATAGTTTAGCGCGTGCTTATATGATGGACGGCATTACTTGTGCCTGCTTGTCGTTGATGAGCTTCCTACTGGTTTGCGCTCCTGCTAGCAATGGTGCTCTACCTGCAAACCATATGGGCGGAACGGGGATCTTTACCGCTGTTCTATGTGCCTTTTTTTCCGTAGAGCTTGTTCGTTTCCTGCAAAAAAGCAACATTACGATCAAAATGCCAGAACAGGTCCCATCGGCGATTGCCCGCTGTTTTGAAATGCTTATCCCCGTCTTAATTGTGTTTGTGACCGTATATCCATTGAGCTTGTTTGTTCAGGCACAGTTCGACATGCTGATCCCTGATGTAGTCATGCAGATGTTCAGGCCTCTTATTACGGCTTCCAATACTCTGCCTGCAATTATCGGTGCGATTCTCGTTTCGCAGTTGCTATGGTTTGCCGGTATTCACGGTGCTGCAATCGTTGTCGGTCTGTTATCGCCAGTCTTCCTGACCAATATTAGTGCCAACACCGCTGCGTTTGTTGCTGGAGAGCCTATTCCCAACCTATTAACTCAGCCGTTCTGGGACTTCTATATTATCATCGGTGGTTCGGGGGCAACCTTGGCTCTGGCTATCCTGATGGCGTTCAGTCGCTCGGTTCATCTTCGCGGTTTAGGCAGAATGAGTGCGGTACCGGGGTTCTTCCAAATTAATGAGCCAATTATTTTTGGTGCTCCAATCGTAATGAACCCAATGCTGTTTGTTCCTTTCGTATTTGCTCCAATTGTCAATGCCATCATTGCATTTACTGCGGTGAAGATGGGCTTTGTCGGCATGGGCGTAGCAACAACGCCATGGACAACGCCAGCGATTATCGGTGCCTCCTGGGGAACGGGCTGGACACTGGCACCTGTATTCCTAGTTGTAGGCCTTCTAATTATCGACCTCTTTATTTACCTGCCATTTTTCAAGATGTTTGAAAAACAAATTCTTGAAGATGAAAGAAAATCAGCTGCTGCGAAGGACAAGCAGACAGTGGTTAAAGGTACTCCAGCAACCGCGTAATTATTATTTGGGCTGCGGTTTAATCGGTAGCCCTTATTGTTTAGGAGATAAATATGCAGCAAGAAGCGGTTGTTATGGAAATTATTGTTAATGCTGGCGAAGCACGTAGTTTGTGCTTTGAAGCGTTGGCGATGGCTAAAGAACAGGAACTGCAGCAGGCTAGAGAACGGCTAAAACAAGCCAAGGACTGTTTAAACCGAGCTCAATTAACCCAGACCCAGTTGATAGAAGTAGACCAAGGACCAGAACAGGTGGAGATGACGCTGGTAATGGTACATGCCCAAGACCACTTGATGACAACTATATTAGCGCATGAGCTAACTAGTGAAATGGTATCTATGTACGAAAATATGTCGAAATAAAGAAGGATGGATTATGACTAAATCACCTCTAAAGTTGGCCGTTATCGGAGGAGGCAGTAGCTATACTCCAGAGTTGGTTGAAGGTGTGTTGAAAAGACTGGACCGTGTACCTGTCAAAGAGATGCATTTTGTTGATGTAGAGGCCGGGCAGGAGAAGCTGGATATTATAAAGGCGCTGACACAGAGGATGGTTGAGAAGGCCGGTGTTGATATCACGATCAAAGCCTCGCTTGATCGCCGAGCAGCAATAAAAGGTGCTGATTTTGTCATGACTCAGTTCCGTGTAGGTGGGCTTCAGGCTCGTGCGAATGATGAGCGTATCCCATTAAAATATGACGTGATAGGCCAGGAAACGACTGGACCTGGTGGTTTTGCCAAAGCCCTTCGGACAATTCCTGTTATCTTGGACATCTGTAAGGATATCGAGGAACTAGCCCCTAATGCTTGGATGCTTAATTTCACGAATCCAGCAGGTTTGGTGACTGAAGCCGTTCAGAAATACAGCAAAGTAAAAACTATCGGACTGTGTAATGTCCCCGTCTCTATGAAGATGATGATTGCTGAAATGATGGATTGTTTGCCGGAAGAGTTATCGCTTGAGTGTGCAGGATTGAACCATTTGTTATGGACTCATCGGGTATGGCTAGGTGGCAAGGATGTTACAGCAGATGTGCTGAAAAAAGTCGGTGAGGGGGCCAACTTCAGCATGAAGAATGTTTTTGAAGAGCCTTGGGATCCTGCGTTTCTTAAAGCCTTAGGGGCAATTCCTTGTCCTTATCACCGCTATTTCTATCAAACCGGTGCGATGCTTGCGGAAGAAAAGGAATCTGCCCTTAGCGAGGGGACTCGAGCAGAGCAGGTTATGAAAACGGAGAAGGAGCTTTTTGAACTGTATCAGAATGAAAATCTTGCGGAAAAACCAGTGCAATTGGAAAAGCGAGGTGGTGCTTATTATTCTGATGCATCCCTGAATTTAGTTGATGCGATTTATAACGATCTGAAAACGATCCATGTCGTGAACGTATGTAACAATGGAACCATTGCGGCGCTGCCTGATGATGCTGTTATTG
Source organism: Photobacterium sp. OFAV2-7 (assembly GCF_022347985.1). Lineage (GTDB taxonomy): Bacteria > Pseudomonadota > Gammaproteobacteria > Enterobacterales > Vibrionaceae > Photobacterium. The sequence goes on along the minus strand of NZ_JAKRFQ010000323.1, from coordinate 2,451 downwards.
AGTGCAGCTCTGTTGTTGGGAGTTGGGGGGCGAGGCCGCTGATGGTTGGAGAACTAAGTCCGGCTGTGATTGGCTTGCTTGGTCAGGTCAAAGCTTACGAGCAGTTGACTGTTGAAGCTGCTGTTTTTGGTGACTATGACAAGGGGTTGATGGCACTGGTTAATAATCCTTTGGTTCCTGATATCAGTAAAGCAAAAGCAATATTTGATGATATTTTAAAATCAAATCACGATTATTTGCCGCAATTTAATCAGTAGTATGAAACTAAAGAGCAGTGTGCCGGGTGAAAACCAGGTGGCTGCTCTTCTTTTAGGTGGTTGTTATGCATGTTATTTTTAATGCCGATGATTTTGGTTTGACGCCAGGAGTTAACCTTGGAATTGTTGATGCGTGCCTGTCTGGTGTTGTCCGTTCAACAACGTTAATGGTTGGTATGGAGGCCGAAAAACATGCCGTTGATTTGGCACCGTCAGCTCCCTTGTTGAAGGTTGGGCTTCATTTACGTTTTACTGCCGGAGCGCCGCTAACGGACATTCCCTTTCTTGTTGGTGAAGACGGCTTGTTTGAAGCGAAGGAAGAGTGTTGGCGGATGTGTGACTTTTCGTCGCAACTGATTGCTAACGAAGTCATTGCGCAAATCGAACGCTTTAATGATACAGGCCTTAGCCTCAGTCATATCGATAGTCATCATCATGCACATATGCATCCGAAAATCCTGCCTGTCGTGCAAGAGATCGCGCGTGACTATCAGGTTCCATTAAGAACAACGGGATACCAGGGCCATAAACGAAATAATTACCGATATGCCTTCGATGGAAGCTTTTACGGTCAGAGTGTATCGTTGGATAAAGTGCTGCAGATTATAAACAGGCATCGCGACAGCTGTGATGTTTTGGAAATTATGGTACACCCAGCCCATATTGATCCGGCTATTATGAATGTCAGTTCTTACAATACCTATCGAGCCAAAGAGCTTGATATCCTTACTGATGCCAAGCTGTCTGATGCTTTGGATGAACTTGGTATCACTGTGAGTGATTATTCTATTTTATCTTTGTGAGTTGAGAATCTTTTTGGGACTTTTGGGGCCAAATCTATTGTTGCATCTTTATGTGAATTAGGCTTGGTACTACAGTCAAGGGGATGGGGGCGTTGGCTATCTGGCATCATGTTACTCAACACGTTTTCGAGGTAGTACAGTAATCATGGTAAGTATTAAGGATGTAGCATCTTTGGCAGGTGTCCACCGTTCAACGGTTTCAAGGATCATCAACGGCGAAGGTAAATTTCGGTCAGACACTAAGCGGAAAGTTGAGCAGGCGATGGCTGAGCTAAATTATCGCCCTAGTGCGATTGCCCGTTCATTGGCTACGGCTTCATCAAATATGACAGGCTTGCTGGTAACCTACTATACCGGTGGTTTTTTTGGTGAAATGATGGAGCAGGTCCAGACCGAGCTGGATCAACATGATAAATTTTTGATCACCGCCCAGGGTCATCGACGTGCAGATGGTGAGCGTGAAGCGATACGCCGGTTTCATGATCTCCGGTGTGAAGGCTATATTCTCAATAGTCGCTATTTAAGTGATGATGAACTTCGGGATCTGGCGCAAGAGCCTACCCCGTTTGTTCTGCTTGATCGTGTTGTTGAAGGCTTGGAATCGCGATGTATCACCTTTGATCATAGTCTGGCTGCAAAGATGGCCGTTGATCACCTAGTTAAGCAGGGGCATCGCAACATTGCTTGTATTTCAGGTCCACGCAACCGCGCCAGCTGCAATCAACGTTACCAAGGCTATGTACAGGCGCTTAAAAATGCAGGTATAGCACTTGATACAAGGTTGACGGTTGAGGGGGACTATGGCCATGAAAGTGGTTACCTTGCTGCCCAAAAGCTATACCATTCGGCGCCGAAGATGACGGCGATGTTTTCTTGCAGCGAAGAAATGATGCAAGGTGCGGTGAAATTTTTCCACGAGCATCATGTCGAGATCCCACGACAGATATCACTAATTAGCTTCGACAGTATCGACTTGTGTGCAACCATGTACCCCTTTGTATCTGCCGTACATTTTCCTATTAGTGATATGGCGCAGGTTGCCGTTAGGTTGCTAATGAGCCAAATTAACCATCAGGATATTAGCATACAACGTCATTTTGAGCCGGAATTACGTATCCGTAACAGTGTCAAGAAACGCGAGTTAGTGAGCGGTTAACCAGGTTTCGTTGATACTTCTTTCTTACTTTAACACCACCGAATAGCGCCAATTATAACTATGTTTTATACATGGCTAATTATCATTGGCGGGTACTGACGTGGATGTTAATTTTCAATATTCCGACCAATTCGGACCATTTAAAACCATTCACCTTTACGAACCTTCAGTTGATCTTAAGGCCGTATTGGTTATCGATAATAACGCTTTGGGACCATCGATCGGTGGTATTCGT
>NZ_JAKRFQ010000322.1 GCF_022347985.1 Photobacterium sp. OFAV2-7 | reverse complement strand
GGACTTGATGCAACGATAAATGCCCGGACGGACTCGCTGACTTGCGGGGCGGCAATGCCGACACCATTGTGCTCAAGCATCTTTTTCTCCAGTGCGGCAAAGAAGGGCGCATACTCTTTGAACTGGCCGGGAGTCAGTGGGGTAGCGAGTTGGCGCAGAATGGGGTTGCCCAGCAGGGCTATTTCGAGCGGGTAGGTGACAGACATAATAGGTTCCAGGTATATGTGCCTTGCTTTAAGCGTACGCATAATTTCCACCGATAGAAACGGTTTCTTACTTATCATGCCATAAGCTTGTTTTTCTGCTTGCGTTAGGGTGTTTAATGAGCGAAATTGAGCTGAAAACTGCTTGTGTATTCATTGATATGGAGGATGAAGGGTGCGTATTGGCGTTTTGGTTGTAACTTTGCTGCTCTCTTTGGCTGCGCAGGCAGATGACCGGGAGTTGGGCGAAATTTTTATTGATAAGGCAGCCTCAGAGCAAAAGCTGGAGTTTATCGGCGGAGGTGACAGGCCGGTCAACAATACCATGGTTGATAAGAACAGCGTTTATCAGGATAGAAACCGGGTTGATCCGACCGAGTTTGGGGCTGGTTTGAAATTTAATGCCACCGAGGATTTTAGTATTTCGGTAGAGGCTGGTGGTGAGGTGATCGACCAGCAAGCCCTTGAAGTAGACAGCGGCTCTGTGGTGTTCGAGCTGAGCTACTAGCGGTTTGTCAGGAGAGAGTTTCCCTCTATACAATGTTATTACGGCTAGGTAGTATGCCCTCCATGATTGGAGATTGTTGAGTTTGTTCAGAAAATGACGCCGCAAGAAAAACAGCAAAGTGCCGAATTACTAGTACAGCGTTACGCGCCTGTCGCTGACGGCATCGCGTTATTGTTTTCAGATTATGTCGAGGTCATCATTCATGATCTGGCAACCCAGAGCGTGGCCTATATCGCCAATAATATCTCCAAGCGTAAAATTGGCGATCCTTCTGCACTTGATGATGTTAATTTTGACCAGACAGAAAACGTGATTGGACCTTATGAAAAGCTCAACTGGGACGGTCAGAAGATCTGCTCAACCAGTGTGGTACTGCGTAATGATGAAAATACGCCCATCGGAATGTTGTGTATTAATATGAATACAACGCCGATTGAATCTGCCCGGGCTGTATTGGATCTGCTTTTGCCGGCAAAGAATCTGATCCCCCAGCCAGAAAAACTGTTTAACGATGACTGGCAGGAAAAAATCAACAGCTTTATCCATGACTGGCTAGCCAGCCACCACCTGTCGCTCTCGGTAATTTCAAGAAAAGATAAGCGTCAACTGGTCGAAGCCCTGTATGAGCAAGGGGCGTTTAACGGCAAAAATTCGGCAGACTATATTGCCAATGTGCTTAGTATGGGGCGGGCTACCGTCTTTAACTATTTGCGGGAAATAAAGAACAAGAGTTAGTACCGATCAAGACAGGGGCAATGTCACATTGCCCCTTCAGCCTGTCAGCCTTGCAGCTCAGCAAGGTATTCTGATACTTTTGCCAATCCGGTCTCTAGCACTTGCGGATTATTGGCATAGCCGATACGTACATAACCTTCCATATCCAGCACACTGCCGGGCGTAAACATAACTCCTTTTGCTTCAAGCAGCCCTATGCAAAAATCACGTGATGACATGTCCAGATCATACTTCAGCAAGGCGGTGGTGCCTGATTTGGGCCTGATGTAGGAAATCAAAGGCTCTTTGGCTACCCAGGCATCCAGCATGTCCCGGTTGGTATTGCAGATATTGCGATTACGCTCAAGGATAGCGTCGCGGCATTCCAGGGCGATAGAGGCAAAGTGATCATCAAGCATGCCGACGCTGATGGTGTTATAGTCGCGGTGAATACAGACCGCCTTGATCACTTCAAGCGGCCCGGCTAGCCAGCCAAGTCTCAGCCCGGCCAGAGAAAATGTTTTCGACATACTGCTGGTGCCGATCCCTTTCTCATAAAGATCGGCCACAGAAGCCGTAAAACCGTTACCCTCTTCGTCTGTGCCGCGATAGACCTCGTCACAAAGCAGGTAGGCACCGCAGGAGCGAGCAATGTCAACGACCTGTTCCAGGAATGCTTCATCCATCAACGCGCCCGTCGGGTTGTTCGGGTTATTGATCGCTATCAGCCGGGTGCCTTCTGTTGCCAGTTGTCGCAGCTCGTCCAGATCAGGTAAAAACTGGTTTTCTTCTTTTAGCTTAACAATGTGAACATCAGCCCCGTAGCTTTCCGGGATAGAGTAGTGCTGTTGGTAGGTCGGCAAGACGGCGATTACCCGATCTCCCGGGGAAACCAGAGTTTCGTGCACCAAGGCGTTGGCTCCGATAGCGCCGTGGGTGATCAAGATATTGTCGCGCTTTTGTTTTTGATAGAGCGAGATGATGTTGTCACGCAGCCGATCAGAGCCTTCAATGGCGCCGTAAGTCAGCTTCATCGGCAATAGTTCATTTAATATCGTGTCACGCTTACCTGACATCTCAAGCAGTTGTTCGACGGTGAGTGACTCAACACAGGTTTCGGCCAGATTATATCGACAAGTATTCTCATAGTCGTTCATCCAGATCTCGACACCAAACTCTTTGATTTTCATGGTCTATCCTTATCATTTAATTCAAATACAGCGTTTTTGTTCTGTGTTTACCGAAGTTGCTGGCTCGCCAGTTTCCAGATCCCGTAGGCCATTGCGACATCTTCCAGTCCCAACCCGATTGAACGGAAAAAGACCGGCTTATCATAATCGGGGAGCGGACAGGTTTGTGCAACCAGGCTTGCCAGATCGCCCTTGATCTGCGATTTATCCCAACCGTGCAGGCTCGCAGCAAGACACATTTCACCTGCACTGTCTGGCGTTGTCTGTTGGTAATCGCAATACACGTCGGCCTGACTGAGTAGCTCTGGCGGTACCTCATGGGCATTAGCTGCATTGGTACTGATTGAGGTGATCACAGCCGATGACTTGATGTCAGTCAGTGAAATAACCGGCTGGGCAGAAGAGGTACAAAGCATGATCACATCGGCTTCTTTCGTACAGTGGCTCGCATCTGTAGCGATCTGAATCCGAGGATCGATACTCATTATCTCATCGCGGCGCGCCGGGTTATCGGCCAGCTCTGGTGCATACAGGCTGATTGTTTGCCAGCGGCGTAATTGCAGTACGTGGCGAAGGTGCGCCAGGCCGACGTTACCGGCCCCGATCAGCGCTAAATTACTGCTGTTTTCAGGGGCCAGGTAGTCGATGGCCAGCGCCGTGGTACCAGCGGTGCGTTCAACGGTTAGCTGGCTTGAATCGCACCACAGCAAAGGTTGGCCGGTTTGCATCGACATCAGGCTGGTCCAGGCGGTAATAATCGGCTGTTGCTCGGTGATCAGGTAAGGGGATAGTTTTGCGCCAAATACCCCTTCTTTGGCCATGGCGCCCAGATAGGTGATGAAGTCACCTGCATTTTTGGGAAGCAGGGCTAACGTTTGTGGCGGCTGGACTGCCGTATTGTCACTCAGCGCCAGGAATAGGGACTTCATGAGCCCCTGGACGTCGAGGTGCGGCAACAGGTCGCGAACTTCCGCATCACAAAGAATCAATGGCTTAACTATGTTATTGGCAATCTCAGTAGGGTGGCTTTGCATGGTTTTTCTCGTTTGTCTTTATTGAAACATAACGCACTTATACCATAAAGTATAAATTGTACTAAATAGTATGATTTGTACTTTATAGATTTTTTGAGATCTAAATACCCATTGAAGGTCGTTTCACGCGAAATATAGCGCTTGATCGCTAAGTGGGGGGATCGTGTGACGGAAGTGTGTTACTTGATGACTTAAAGCGCGAGAAGGAGGACGCCGGTCGGAAAGGTTAAGGTTGAGTCGGTATCTGGCTGAAAATTTTTGTGTACCAGGCCGGCTCAGCGGCACGACCTGGTAATGTCGTTTAGGGTAAATCTCGTGATTTGACCTATAAGCCTTTTAGCGCCTCCTTGATAGCCGCATCAAGTTGGCTGTCTTTGCCTGAGGCAATCTCTGACGGGCGGTTAAATATGACGACATCAGGCTGTAGCTCGAGGTTTTCATACAGGCTTCCGTCGAGAGTACGCAGCGGCTGATACGGGAACATATAGCCGACCCCCTGGTAGACCTGGGATTCGAGCCCCATGACGGTTGTCCCTGTCCCCGGTACCGGCTCCCCGACGATCGGGCCTACCTTCAGATCCTGATAATACTGACTAAAGGCCGATGCTTCCGAATACGAGCCGGAATTTGCGATCACCACGGAAGGTTTCAGCCAGCTGCGACGACTGGCATCTGCCGTCGGTTGGCCGATATGGGGCACAATATCAGCCGCTTTGCGTGCGGTGAGGAACTCAATTAGGGTATCTGCCAGGAAGCCACCACCGTTGAAGCGGACATCGACGATCAGGGCATCAGCATTTCTCAGTCGGCCCAGTGCCTCCGATCTTAGGTGCAGGAAGGACGCATTGCTCATATCTGGCAGGTAGACATAACCCACCTTACCGCTGGTTTGCTGGCTGACATAATTCCGGCGTGCGATTTCCCAGCGTTTCATGAGTAGCGAGTAGGCCTCGTCGCTATCTATCGGGGTGAGACGTTGCTGCCAGGTGTTTTCATTGCCGCGCTGCAAAGTCAGAGCAACGGGTTGATCGGCTTTGTTGTTCAGCGCGTCGGCCAGATCCGCCAGGGTATTGACCGGCTTGTTGTTGAGCGCGACAAGTCGATCTCCTGATTTGATTCCATAGGCGTCGTTATCTGCCGGGCCGCCCGGAAGAATACCGTGAATAGTAAGGCCTTCACGCTGGGCTTCTTTGCCTTTCTTCCCTTTGCCAGAGGAGAGGGAAGCCGGGGCGACATGCTGGTCGAAGATCAGCCCGAGCTCTGCTGTCGCATCCTTGCGCATGGTATTTGCTGGTATGGCATAGGCACCGGTGTGAGAGGCATTCAGCTCTCCGCTCAGTTCTTTGAGTACATTGACAAAGTCACGGTCATTGTTGATGTGCGGCAAAAAGCGCTGATAGTGCTCGCTGTAGAAGGCCCAGTCGATATTGCCCATGTCTGGGTGGTAGTACATCTCTTGTGTTTGGCGGACAAACTGCTGGTAGGCGGCCAGTTTCCTCGGCGCTTCCTGGTAATCAACAGGCAGATCGATAGGTAAGCTGACTGAATCGCCCGTTGCCGTATCGACCTCAAACACTTCACCGTCAGCCAGCAGATAGA
>NZ_JAKRFQ010000321.1 GCF_022347985.1 Photobacterium sp. OFAV2-7 | reverse complement strand
GTCTGAAGCCAAAGCGGCATTAGCGCAAGCAACAGCTAGCCTTGAAGCAGCAGATGCCCAACTGCAGAAGAACATCGATGCAACGGATTTGGCCCTACAGGATACCCAATCCCGACTTGAGGCCGCTGATTCACAGCTGCAGGCTGGACTTGATGCGGCAGATGCTACTTTGGCGAAAGCAAAAGCCGATCTCGAACAAGCTGACAGTACACTGCAGAGTTCACTAAATGATGCCAAAGCCGAGATAGAAGGGGAGGTTGCCAGGGTCGAGTCTGGTTATCAGGCTGGTGACAGAGCGAACCAGGCCTCGATTAAGATACTGGAACACACCGTTGCCAGTGTTACCCAGGTTATCGCCAAGCAGATAGAGCAGCTAAGCGCGACATACAACACGCGTTCGCTTGCCGAATCGGCCACCACAGATGCCAAAATTACGGAGACGAAACAAGTGCTGGCTGATGCCGACAAAGCGCTTGCCGAAGCTCTGACCGCGCTTGAGGTCGCCTACCAGGCAGCTGATGCCTCGTTAAACGGTTCAATATCCTCGCTGGCCCAAACGATTGCCAACGAGAACCAGGTACTTTCTCAGCGTATCGATACCGTAACGGCAGATTATAAGAGTGCGGATAGCGCACTGTCCGGCACTGTTTCATCACTGCAGAAGGCTGTTGCCGACGGTGACAGTGCTTTGTCTGAAAGGATAGATACGGCCGAAAGCGAGTTTAAGGCCGCCAACAATGCAACGTCTGCCAGCATTACAGAGCTGGGGAAAACTGTTGCCCGCGAAGATGCGGCATTGTCTGAGCGTATTAATACCGTAGATGCCGGATATAAAAGTGCCGATGCTGCCTTGTCCGGCTCAATCAGTTCACTGTCTGAAACGGTCGCAAGCAATGATTCGGCAATCAGCAAGCGGATTGATAATGTCGAGGCGGCATTCCAGGCCGCTGATGCCGAGACAAACAGCCAGGTTAGCAGCCTGTCAGAGACGTTAGCCAGTGGCGATCAGGCACTCGCCAAGCGCATAGACAGTGTTGAATCTGGCTATAAGACCGCTGATACTGCGACGAACGCCAGTGTGACCGAGCTTTCAGAGACCGTCACCAACAACGAGAGCGCGGCGAGCTCTCGTATGGACGGGATCGAGGCCGAGTTCAAGGCGGCAGACAATGCAACGAATGCTGCGGTAACTGGGTTGTCCAAGACTGTTACTGACAACAAGCAAGCAATAGCATCCCGGGTTGACGATGTTGAAGCCGACTACAAGGCAAAAGACACCGAGCTGGCCGGTTCTGTATCCTCGTTGTCACAGGTTGTGGTCGATAACAAGCAGGCGATTAGTTCCCGGGTAGATAGCGTTGAGGCCGAGTTCAGGGCTGCAGACAATGCAACGAATGCCAGCGTTTCATCTCTGGCCGAGACGGTTGCCGATGAGGACCAGGCGCTTTCACGACAGATCGAGTCGGTTAAAGCGTCACATGATGACTTAGCAGGGTCAGTCAACGAACAGACAAGCGTTGATGCTCAGGCTGACAAAATTATCGCAATGCAACTTAGCCAATTGGATGCTGCGTACAAGGCGCGCTCCGGGGCAGAGTCGGCAACCACTGACGCCAAAATCACAGAAACACAGAAAACCTTGGCCGAGGCCGATCAGGCTCTTGCGCAGACGATTACCGAACTGGAAACCAACTTCCGGCAGGTTGATGCAGAGACAAATGCCAGTCTGGTTGAATTGACGAAAACAGTGGTGGATAACGAGCAGGCCTTCACTACCCGACTTGATAGTATGGACAGTGCTTATAAGGCGGCAGACGCGGCCAACAAAGCTAGTATTGATGAACTTGCGGAAACTACGGCCAGCGCAGACCAGGCGCTTGCTAACAAAACAACGGCACTAGAAACGACAGTAAACGGCCCTGACGGGCTAAGCGCCAAAGTGGAAACCAATGCCTCGGCTATTTCGACAATGGATAGCGAAGGCTCTCAAGCGCATAAAGCGCTTTGGGAAACAAAGGCCAGTGTCGGTGATATCAGCGCCGGTATCGGACTGGTTGTCGATGATACGGGGAAAAGTCAGGCCGTTGTCAGCGCCTCTCAGTTCTTTGTCTACGACCCTAACCAGCCAAACACCGTTACGCCGTTATTTGCCATCGACAACGGCAAGGTGATCATCCCCGATACACTAATAGAAGCCGCCTCAATACGCATTTTGAATGCCCAGGAGATCACGGCAAAGAATATCGTGGCCAGCGCCACTATTACGACACCGAACCTTGAAGGGGCAACCGGCTCCTTTGAGGACGTGATCAGCTCCCGAGGCACCTTCAATGATGCGAAAGTTATCCGGGCAATCATTGAAAACGCGACGATAGCAGGCACCTTGGCAGCCAAGAATGCAACGATTGAGGATGTGACTATCCATAGGGCAACCATATCGGGCACTTTGGTTAGCGTGGATGGCACATTTACTGGCACGGTGCAGGTGGGCAATGCCCTATACGTTGACGAGAACCTGGTACGGATTAACTCCAGTAAGGTATACATCACCGATCCAACTGATGGTTCGGACCTGCCATTATTAGTAGCACAAGATGGTAAGTTGGTGATGCCTCACGTAACAGTAAATCAACTGGATGTAGCTAGTACGGCGAGCATAGCGGATAACCAAGCTGTCTTTAACGCTGAGAGATTTTATGTATACGGCGGTAACGGGGCTACACCTCAGTTAGCTTTCGCTGTCGTCGACGGCAAAGTTGTAATTGCTCAGTTGCTGGTCAAAGACGCTGTTATTCAAACATTAGAGTCTGAAACCGTTATTGCCGATGAAGTTAAGGCCAATACAAAGTTGACCTCTCCTGTAATTGAAGGAGGTGAACTTCGAGGTGGCAATGCTGGATTTGGCGCAGGTGGTCCTTATGCGGGGTATCACTCCTATATCAATGATGATGGGGTGATATATACAGACAATATTCGTGCACGAGGGCATATCGAGGCAACATCAGGGGAATTTAAGGGCCATGTTACCAGCGCGCTAATTACCGCTAGTACCATCTACGGGGTCGATATTATCGGTGGATCACGAAAATACACCACCGACCCTTATGGCAATGGCGCAATGATCTATTACCAGCATCTCTATATACCGCCTGAGAACACGCAGCGGTTGATGGTGTCGTGTAATCCCTATGTCACAGCTGGTGCCTCTCAGGCACCGGTGGTAGACCGGACTTGGTCTCACCTAGATCTGCACATCTACAGTGCAGCGGATACTAAGGGTCATAGCCTTGGCTACGTGACTTATGATCGTTTCCGTTGGCTGCAAATTCCTCCTGGTTCTGTCTCGATGGAAATTAAGTCGTATTGCGCCGGGGATGATAATGTCCATGAGTGGCAATTGCAGCTTGTAGATCGAATTAGCGGTGTAGTGTTGCATGTATCGGGTTCGTACTTTTTTGCAGAGAATTACCAGGGGCTATCTGGGACAGTGCAAGTGGGAAATACGGTGTTTAACTGGTCACATAAACATAGCAATGGTTACTGGCTGACGAATATCTGGATCGGTTCGAGGCAGAACTACGGTTCACCTTGGGACCAGAATCTAAATGGCTTTCTGCGACTACGATACAAGGTTCATCATGCGAATAGCGCCAATCGAAGTCTAACAGCGATAACGATGTCGGCCAGCGTGAACAATGAGATCAGACCCTGATGAATAAACAAGAGTTCAAGTTCTACCTGCCTAATGGCGATGTCGGAACCATTGAAGATGTTCCGGCTCTACTGGAAGGAGACAGGATCGTTCGAGAAGAACAACTTGAGGCGTTCTATAACTCCATTGAAAGCGAAGAAAGGGAATGGCGCAACAATGAGCTTCTTGCTACAGATTGGTGTTTTTCCCCTGATGCCACTATCGAGAAGGAGTTGCTGGCAGGCTCTAGCCGGTTAGAGCAAATTCTAGAATATCGGCAACAAGTAAAAGCCTACAACATGCGTGATGAGCCTCGGCCTGTCAGGCCGGACTGGCTTAAGTAAGCCTTCCAAACTGATAGCAGACAACCATTATTAGAATGCCGGTTACATTTGCTAAATGGACTGATTATCGCGTGAAGTTGTACCCGATAATTCAACAGACCGAAGATCGGAACAACCACCGGTTCGCGGAAGAAATCGATAACGCCCTTTCTAACGAGAGGGCGTTTTTGTTTGTGGGTGATGATGGCTTCATGGTCTTACAGCCTGTCACTGAGCAAGGCGGAACCGTCAGTGTAAATATCATGTTTGCCTACAACGACGGTGGGGATGCCATGATTCGATACCAGCCGGTGATTGAGCAGCTTGCGCGGAAAATTGGTGCCTGCAGCGTCCATTTCTATACCAAGGTGGCCGGACTGGTACCGATTGCCGAGTACATTGGGTACAGCCTTGCCTCGAACCAGGGTGGTGTTCAGAAATTTACGAAACCCTTATAAGGAGCAGCCTATGGGCGGTGGTGGTAAAAACGAAATAAAAGAAACCGAGGCGGAAAAGGCTGCAGCAGAAGTTGCCATGAAGCAGTGGGAGCTTTATCAGAGTGATTTAAAAGGTTTTGAAACTGGTTTTATTAAACGTGTAGACAACATTAATAGCGCAGCCAACATGGCTGATGTTAAAGAGAGTGTTGATCTTGGCTACAGCAAGAGCTACTCAGATGCCCGTGATAAAACAGCCGATACCATGACTGCTAGCGGTATCGATCCTAGTTCATCGAAGTTTAAGGGAGCGATGAACAAGCTTACAACAGAGCAGGCCGTGAAGCAGGGAGATACCGTGAACCGTGCTCAGGTGGGTGAACAGGATAAGCATGTTGCCGGCCTTCAGGATGTGGTGGCTATCGGTATGGGTCAAAAGGCCGAATCTTTGGCGGGTATGGGAGATAGCGCTTCGCTTAGTTTGCGCAAAGCGACGACTGATGCCTACAACGATTTCAACCAGTCGGCGGCTATGGCGCAGACCGTGGGAGCGACAGCTGGTGCTGCTGCCTCTTATAGCCTGAGAAATGCACAAACACCCTCACTCAATAAAGCTTCGGTTGATGGCCGCTCTACGGTCAAGCCAGTAAACACCTATAACCACATGACCAATCCTGACGGCACCATGATGGCCTAACTCTTAAACGTCCTTAGGAATCCGTATATGTCGAGAAATCGAGATCATCATAACGATAGAGCCAGCTCCGGAATTTCATATTCAGTACGCAAACCTCATCC
>NZ_JAKRFQ010000320.1 GCF_022347985.1 Photobacterium sp. OFAV2-7 | reverse complement strand
CCCGGTGAAACAGAATATGCGGTAACCAGTGATAAGCCTGTTTATCGTGCGTTTGATCCGGTTGATATTATGCGTACGCCTTACCGTATCGATATTATGCAACCTATATATTTCGTACTCGATAGTATTGATCAACTGTACGAATTGGCCCAGAAAGACATTATGAGTATGGTATTAGAGGCTAAATCTTTAGGCTTGCATGAGCCTATGTTTCCACCCAAAGATAAGGAGATTGTGGGAGACTATGTCTGAATTACATGAATTGAAATGTGAAGCGTGCCAGGTTGGTGCGCCGATGGTCACCGAGCGTGAGATGATTGAGTTGTCTCAGAATATCCCAGAGTGGGATGTGTTTAGCAGGGAAGGGATTAAGCAACTTGAGCGGGCCTATAAGTTCAAGAACTTTAAACAAGCCTGGGCATTTGCAGACAAAGTCGCCGAGCTTGCCGAAGAAGAGTTTCATCATCCGGCTATCACGCTGGAGTGGGGGAAAGTGACGGTTTGCTGGTGGAGTCATTCAGTGAAAGGACTGCATAAAAATGATTTCATCTGTGCTGCAAAAACGGATTTAGCTTATCAATCGTTAAATCAGTAAAGTCTGAATGTTTAAAGCAGGGCGAGATATAACCATATATTTCATATGGTCATGAATTGTTAACTATACTGTGAGTAGTAGTGTTAAGGCGAATAAAACCACGTGATCCATCCATAAGTAGATTTGCTCATATGAGCTTCGTAGTAACTAGACGTTCACTTTATCTTGCTTGACTTAACCTCCCACTTGGGAGGTTTTTTATTGCGCAAAAAGAATGAAACTCTATTGCTGTGTTTATCGTGCATCTATCAGCTTTATATCAAGGCGTTATCTTATTTTTGCACGGGCATTTCCCTGAGATTTTCTATACTCAGTGGATAAGAGCAAAGATAAAGGCTTAGAATGAGCGAGCAACAGGCATCTAAAGTGCTGGTGGGCTGTGAAGAGTGTGGCTTGGTGACAGAACTGCCTGTATTAACTGACGGGCAGAAAGCCTCCTGCCCTCGTTGCGGCCACACATTGGCAAAATATATCAGCCAGCCTTTTCAGCGGCCGTTATCTTATGGCATTGCCTGTTTGATTATGCTGGTACTCAGCATTAGCTTTCCGTTTATGTCTTTCAGTGTGCAGGGGATCACTCAGGAGATCACCCTGCTTCATGCTGCCAAAATGCTCAGCAGTTTCCAAAATAGTTTACTGGCAGCTTTACTATTATTGACTGTTGTGATATTGCCTGCCGTTTATATTTCCACCGTTCTGTACCTCTACTGGGTTGCCAAGAAGCTGTCTGTAACTGCTGAGGCAAAATCAGTTCGTATGTTCGAGAAGCGTCTGTGCCGCGGCATGACCGTTATTGAGCCTTGGCTTATGGTGGATGTTTTTCTTATTGGGGTTTTGGTCAGCCTGATAAAAATTGCATCACTGGCTGATATCGGCCTGGGAATGTCATTTTGGGCGTTTTGTTTTTATACGCTGCTGGTTGTGAAATGTGTGTCCATGGTAGACAGAACGTGGTTATGGTTGCAGTTTGCCCCTATGCTACCTTTGCCCGGGCTAAAAGTTGGCGACAGTCACCAATCTGCTAATCATGTCAGCTGTCATACCTGTGCCCAGCTTAATCCTATGCCAGTCACTTCGCATGCTCGTTGTCGCCGTTGTCATAGTACTTTACACCCTTATCATCCGCATCAGAGCCTGCAACGAAGTTGGGCATTATTAATCGCCGCTGTTGTCTTCTTTGTTCCGGCTAATTTGTATCCGATGATGTTCACCGTCAGTCTGGGTAACTCGGAGGGCTCGACAATCATGGAGGGGGTTGTTCTGCTGTGGCAATTAGGTTCGTACCCGATTGCCGCGGTTATCTTTCTGGCCAGCATTATTATTCCGCTTGCCAAGATCTTCGCATTGTTCTGGCTGTACATGAAAGCACAGGCTGTCGGTTCAACTGACGGCCGACAGGCGATCCAGCGATTAAGGCTTTATCGGATCACCGAGTTGATTGGCCGCTGGTCAATGATTGATATTTTTGTTGTCGCCATTCTGGTGGCCTTGGTGCAGTTACAGAATTTGATGGCAATTTTTCCGGGACCGGCAGCACTGTCTTTTGCCAGTGTTGTTATTTTAACCATGTTGTCGGCAATGACCTTTGATCCAAGGATCTTCTGGACAGAAGAAGAGCCGGCTGCCTCTTCGAATAATCACGAGCAGGCATCATAAGACAAGGCAGTGGTAATCAATAATAAAGAGAAGCCAACTATGAGTGATAACAAGCAGGAAAAAGCTGAAGTCCAGGATATCAAGCAGATTTCTTCTATCTGGCTTGTTCCAGTGATTGCGCTGGGAATCGGCATTTGGATGATTGCTCAATACATGATGAGCAAAGGGCCGGAAGTGACATTGTTTTTGAAAACAGCCGAGGGGATTGAGGTTGGAAAAACGGAGGTTAAGGCACTCAATGTCAGAGTCGGGGTTATCACGGATGTGAGCTTAAATGATGACTATAGCGCTATTATCGCCACAGCGCAGATAGACAAAGATGCCGCTCGTATGCTCAAGGAAGACACCCTATTTTGGGTGGTAAAACCTAGAATTGGTAAAGAGGGCGTATCCGGGCTGGAAACGTTACTCTCAGGTGCCTATGTCCAATTGCAACCGGGCGTTGCAAAAAAGGAAAAACTCGAGTTTACCGTGTTGGAGGTACCACCGGTTGCACCGCCTGATGCTAAGGGGATCCGGCTGGTTCTCTATCATAACGAAGCTGGCAAACTCGGGGTGGGAGACCCGGTATTGTATGAAGGTTTTACGGTCGGTCGGGTAGAGAAAATAACCTTTGATCCCGAGGCCAAGAAAGCCAATTACCAGCTGTTTATCTTCGAGCCCTATAACAGTCTTATCCGCAAGCGAACCCGTTTCTGGTTAACGTCCGGCGTGGATTTGCAAATGTCTGCAGAAGGGTTCAACTTGAAAATAGGTTCGATCGAGTCTTTGATCACCGGTGGGGTCAGCTTCAGGGTGCCAAGAGGCAATGAGCCGGGTGAGTTGATCACTAAGGAGCTGAGCCGGTTTCGGCTCTACAACAATCTCAAGCAGGTCAGGGAGCGCTTTTTTGATGAATATCTCGAATACGTCATGTTGTTTGACGAATCGGTTCGAGGGTTGAACTCAGGTGCTCCTGTTGAGTACCGGGGTATTCGCATTGGAACCGTTAGGAAAGTTCCGTTGGAACTGCCTCGGGCCGTGAGCGGGTTTGCAAGTAAGCAGATCCCAGTCTTGGTGCGTATAGAACTGGGGCGGATATATGAACATGTCGATGTTGATTCCTTGCCTCAGTTGAAGACGAACCTTGAGCGGGAATTTAAGGCTGGGCTCCGAGCTTCTTTGAAGACAGGTAACTTGTTAACAGGGGCATTGCTGGTTGATACTGAACTCTATCCTGAAGAAGAAATGCCTGAGTTAGCGCGCTATGGTGACTATGATGTTTTCCCAACCAAAGCAGGAGGGTTTGCCCAAATACAAAAACAAATTAGCGCTATCTTAAGCAAGATAAATAACCTGCCAGTTGAAGATACACTGGCAAGCTTGAATAACAGCCTGAACGCTTCGCAGAAGACGTTGCTGGCCGCCGAAAAAATGGCGAACGAGCTGGCTGTGATTTTGGCGAACCAGGATACTCAGGCCATTCCTAGCGAAGTCCGTAACAGTCTGCAGCAGATTCAGAATACCTTAGATGGTTTTGGGCCAGATGCCGAACCGTATCGTAACCTGGAACAGGCCTTGTCACGATTTGAACAGGTAATGACAGAGCTTCAGCCGGTATTGCGGCAAATAAATGACAAGCCAAATTCACTGATTTTTTCGGGAGAAAAGGCCAAAGATCCTATTCCCGTCGGGGGGATTAAGTAATGCGTAAATGGTTAATGATATTGGGAGGGATCCTTGTGGGCTGCAGTAGTCAGCCAACGGAGCCCGTCAGCAATACTTATCTGCTACCTTCAGGAAACCAGGCTGTCACGTCTGCAATTGCGACTAATCAACCTTTGCTGGTGGTTCGCCCGGTGGAAATGGCCGAGCACTTGTCAGGCAACGGGTTGGTCTATCAGCTTAGCGATACCGAGGTGGTACAGGCGCAGCAAAATTTATGGGCTGAAAGCATCAGTGAGCAACTTACGCGACGGATAAACAACGATCTTCGCCAGAAACAATCAAGGTATTGGCCGACAGAGCTAACGCCAGCTTTGTCAACAATGGGAGTGCCGCGGCTTCAAGTAAAAGTGAATCAGTTTAATGGTCACTATACCGGGGTTGCCAAGGTTAGTGGGGAGTGGTTATTGCTTGATGCGAAAGGCGTGCTGCAGGGCGTTTACCCTTTTACCTATCAAGTCCCGCTGGAGCGAGATGGTTACGATGCGCAGGTGAAAGCTCTATCAGAAGCTGTTAACCGGTTAACCACTCAGATGGCGCAGCGAATAGCGATATTTACCACGAAAACCTAGCCTGTGTGAGGCTAGGTTTTTTTATTAGATAGTTCTCTAAAGGGTAATTGTGGCGGTGCCGTTACAGTTTTACGAGCATTTTCCCGGTGTTTTTTCCTTCGAATAACCCGATAAAGGCATCGGGTGCTTTGTCTAAACCTTCAAATACGGTCTCTTCCCACTTGATCTTGCCTTCGGCAATCCATTCTCCCATTTGCTGAGTGAACTCAGGGTAGTGATCCCAATGGTCCGTTAC
This sequence comes from Photobacterium sp. OFAV2-7, assembly GCF_022347985.1. Classification (GTDB taxonomy): domain Bacteria; phylum Pseudomonadota; class Gammaproteobacteria; order Enterobacterales; family Vibrionaceae; genus Photobacterium. Next base: position 489 of record NZ_JAKRFQ010000320.1, on the reverse strand, counting down.
TATAAAGCCCTGCATTTTTAGTTTCTTACCAATGAGCTTGATGAGGTTTTTTGGCCCGGGTTGTGGCTCGGCATCGTTATAGTTCGAAATCATGCCGCAGGCCGTTATCCGGCCAAAGTTGTTCATGTTATCCAGGGCGGCTTCAAGGTGCTCACCGCCCACATTGTCGAAGTAGACATCTATTCCCAGTGGGGCAACAGCAGCGAGAGCGTCAGATAAATTTGCCTCAGATTTATAGTTGATAATGGCGTCGATTCCCATCTCTTTGAGAAAGTTAGCTTTCTTGTCAGATCCTACCGATCCTATCACAGTACAACCGTGCAACTTGGCTATTTGGCAGGCAGCACTGCCGACAGCGCCGGAGGCTGCTGAAACAAAAACAGTATCCGTTGGTTGCAGATCTGCGATGTAGAATAAGCCCGACCAGGCTGTCATACCCGGCATTCCCATGATGCCGAGGAAGCTTTGCAGAGGAAGGGGAGTCGCCGG
>NZ_JAKRFQ010000319.1 GCF_022347985.1 Photobacterium sp. OFAV2-7 | reverse complement strand
GTGATTTGGGCATGATTTCTTTCCGAGATGTCAGTTCATGCGCCACCGCTACCGCGGTTTCTGTCCCGTGTATGTACTCAGCCATGCCACAAAGCAGTTATGACAAGCAACGGGCCACTAACCAGGATAACTTTCTGGATATCATGCAACGCGCAGGCATTTCGCTACTTTGGAAAGAAAATGACGGTGGCGATAAGGATGTAGCCAAGCGTATCCCGCTATTAGAGATACAGCGTAACGTACAGAATGAGTTTTGCAACGGAAGTACTTGCTACGATATGGCACTACTAGAAGGTTTGGATAACGATATCTCGGCCATGAAAGGTAACCGTATGCTTACTCTGCACCTTATCGGTAGTCACGGACCAACCTATTATCAGCGCTACCCTGAGGATAAACGCTTCTTTACGCCTGACTGCCCACGCAGTGATATCGAAAATTGTAGCCAAGAAGAGATTATCAATACTTACGATAATACTATTTTGTATACAGATTTCGTAATAAGCCAAACCATTACCAAGCTCAAACAGCTAGAAGACAAATATAATACAGCGCTTTTTTATATCTCCGATCATGGCGAGTCCTTAGGAGAAAATGGCTTGTATTTACATGGAACACCGTATAGCCTTGCGCCGGATCATCAAACTCAGGTGCCGATGATGGCTTGGTTTTCAAGTAGCTTTTCGAAGAATAAAAAGATTAATACAGACTGCCTTAAACATGCTGCCGAGAAGAACAGCTACTCGCAAGACAACATTTTTCATTCAATGTTAGGCATCATGGATGTAGAAACTGAAGTTTATAATTCGGAAATGGACATATTTTCTCAGTGTCGTAACTAGCCTTCTCTTCCGTGAAAAGGCGATTTTGGTGACAGCAAGGTCGTCTTTTAATTAACGCTTCTGAACACCATGGAAAGCAAAACGGTTAAATTCATTACCATCTTCAGTTACCGCTTTATACTTAACAGATTTAGAGCTATTTAAAGAAAGTGGGATAAATACACGACCACTATCATCAGTCTGATAAGTGCCTTTCACTTGAGATTGATTTTCAACGGATACAACAGCATTTGCAGACGGCTGCCCATTATCAGTTACTTTCACCCAAGCACCATTTTGTGTGTCAGAAATACTGATATCAGCAAATGACATTGAAGAAAATGCAATCAATACAGACGATAGCGCAATATTTACCTTTTTCATCTTAATTTCCCCATCTTTATATTATAGTAACCACCAATAGTCTCAAATAAGCTTATAATACTTCAAAAACAATCGGCTTAGACTTAGGTTACTCTCTGAAGCTAAACAGAAGTTGAACGTATAGAAATTTTGAAAAAATTCACATTGAGTATATTTAGACACCGCAATATCATCATCCATTAATTCGGAAGTTTAGTTTAATTACGGTATCTATCAATATCTTAAAGAAGTTCTATTAACTAATTCCTAACTTGCTCAAAAGCTTTTTCCATGCTGGAATTTGCTTTTGCGGTGCAACATCTTCCTGTCCGGTCTTACGGTCAACCACACTCAGGTTATCTAGCTCAGTTTTTGCTTCTGAAATTGCTTTCTCTGCCATTTCAGGTCCCATGGCCAACGCCTCGCCATACACCACCTCTACATCTGTAATGCCGATAAAGCCAAGTACTGTTTTCAAATATGGGATCATTACATCTGTTGGACCATCTTTATGCATTCCGCCCCGAGTGGTAACAACAATAGCTTTCTTGCCTGTGATTAAACCAACTGGCCCGGTTTCTGTATAACTAAAAGTAACACCTGCGCGTGCAACCAAGTCGATCCAGTTCTTTAGCTGAGTAGGAATATGAAAGTTATACATTGGCGCGGCAATGACGATCGTATCGTGGGCTTTCAGCTCATTAATCAATTGATCAGATTGCGCCAATGTTTCCTTCTGACGCTCTGACAAATCATCTCCCCCACGCAAGCCACCAGCAATTTCACCATCCAGTACAGGCAATGGCTGAGCTGCCAAGTCACGCTCTGTGATATCAGGGACATTGCCTTCAAGAGAGCTAACCAGATGATCGATTAGACCGTTCGACTGAGAGTAATCACCAAGAATGCTTGATTTAAGAACGAGAACTTTAGACATATTGCTATCCTTACTAGATTCGATGCTTGTTGCTGTTGAAGTAACTATAGGGACAGCGCTGCGATCAAGATAGCGTAAATTTTAGCTATAGTTATTCGAATTTTTCGAACATGCGCAACCTCACAATATTACCAATAAAAACAAAGATTTAACAACACATATAATGGTGACGTCTAACTAAACATCAATTTTAATAGTGAATACAACAAAAAAATTAGGCGGCTATAAAACTAATATTCCTTGCCCTAGTATTATCGACTGCTTGTCACAGCAGAGACAAACAATCGAAACATTTCAACAATTTTTCATCAATACTACTTATCTATTCAACCTTCAGAACACTGGAGTGGATACATTATCACGCATTTAGTATTTTGCTATTTGCAAGGCTAATACTTACATGTATATTGAAACGATTCGACAACTTACTACCACTTGCCATATAAAGGAGTAATCAGTGCTAAAGACAGGAAAGTACCATCGACAGAAAATATGCAAATGAAGTCTTATTCGAATGATATCGTTAACGATAGAAAAATCGCTTGGTTTTATAAATGTTTACGAGAATATCCCGTTTTTGGCATTTTAAACTTGCGCTGTTGTCAGACAGAAAGTAAAACGAACAAAATTTCATTAACAACAACCCTTTAGCACTAAATAGAACCTAACAGTTAAATTATTTTTATTTGCTGTTCATTAACTGTAAATATAAATACGCAACTTAAACAACATATAAAACCAGTGGCTTATAAACCTAATCGAGAGAGTCTGCTTGTCAATGAGTAATATAAATGAATCACATCTAGATAATGATCTAAACAACCTCCATAAACACAGTCGTTTCCTTCGAAAAATAGCCTGGTTCGTTGAGCTCATTGTTGTGTTCATCGGCCTGTGTATCTCAATATCACTGGTTTTGAACGGCGATAACCTAATAGGTACATTTACCCTATCTGCGCCATTTGTCATGATCTCACTGGTAGAGCTGACTAAAATTCCATTTGTTATCGGGCTATGGCACTCTAAGAAATCTTTCATCATGTATTTGCTCATGCTCTGCTTCTTATGCCTAATCACCTTTGAAACCCTTTTGAACGGCTTTGAAAGAGCTTTCTCATCTATCAACAATCAAATTAACTTGAATGAGATTGAGATCAGCAAAATAGAAAACCAAATCAAAAACAATGAAGAGAACATCCAAATCGCGTTGCAGGACTATGAAGTAAAAACGCAGGAAATTTCAACAGACAAAGAAACGGTCGATAAGAACTACAGACAACAGCACGCTAACTTAGTAGCGCAAAATGCGCGACTATCTAAAAATGTCCCTGAACTCAGAAGATCTTTGAATGCGGCACGCAATGAGCTCACTAAGCTGAAGTTGGAAAAGTCAGAGTTACTAAGAGAACTCTCTCTTAAGAAGGAAGAGAGGTTCAAGTCTAGCCTGGAACGCTCGCAAGGCTCTGTTGATATGGTACAAAAGGAGCGTACCCGTCTACTCGATCAGCTAAGTACACTGACAATCGAGAAACAAAAAGCGCTGGACGACGCAAACTTCTTTACTTCTGACTCAGTCAGGAAAGATTATGACGAAAAGATACGCTACGTCGAAGAACAGCTAAGCAATATAAACGACAAGACTATCACCGGAAAGCAAAACAAGACCGATTTTGAATCTGTCGAGTTCCTTGATGACTACTACTCTGATTTACTGTCGCTCAAAGATGACATCATCAAGCAAAAAGAAGATGAAATAAGTTCTCTGACCCGTAGCTACAATCAAGCTGTAAGTGCCAGCAACAAAAACCTTGCGATTAGGGAAGCACGATTAATCAAGGAGAAAAAATCTGCACTTCAGAACTTAGACAACAAGCTTGATGAGATCGACACTGCCTTCTCCAGCGAAAAGCAATACATCAACGAAATCAGACAAGCCAATAATAAGTTTCGCTACGATATTCGGGTTATCGAGATCGAAACTAACACCCTTGCGCTATCTAACCAGGTATATCGAATGGCATCGTATGTCGATAATGTCAGCCACTATAAAGACGTTAAGAAGGAAACCCTAACGCTTGTCGGTTTATTCTGGTTTGGTACTCTCGCGTTAATTGGTTCTATCACCGGCATAGCACTGACCTTATCAGGCTTACACCTGCATAGTCTTGCGACCAAACGTAATAAGAAACAATCAGTCGAATTAACGCAAGCTACTGCCTAACCTGTTACCATTATGAGTAACTGCCTATAAAGAAATGCCCTAATCGAGGAATGATTAGGGCATTTCGATTTTATTACGGTGTGGTGATATCGATTAGCCATTCGACAAGTTCATACCCAGCTATCGCAGGGATAAAAACTGTTAATATCGCGAATGCGACACAAATGAAAAACAGTTTTGTTATATATCTCATTTTATATGCACCAATAGGTTAATAAAACGAGCCGTTGATCAGTTGAGCCTTTATTTTAGCCAAAAAGCCGCGAACATTGATGCATATTAGAGTCGGATGCCACCACCAGCTAAAATGAACTTTGATGTTTTTATAGCCTGCTCACTCAACTTAAACTCATCTGACAACAAGCTACGCATTATTAGGCCTGATAGTGCATCGACTAATATTTCTGCGATCAAATCACAATCACCAACTTGCTTGTTCACCCAGCTATCAACCTCAATCTGCTGCAAGAAGAAACTAAATTCTTTCTTGGCGATAGTATACTCAGCTTTATGCCTTTCTAACAAAGAGCTAAATTCATCAGTGAATTCACATCGGTAATAGACAATCATGAAGTAAGCCTTAAGCTCGGCCGACTCTTCTAGCTGTTTAAAGTAGAAGGCTATCGCATCGAGAATCCCTGTTAGGGTATTATCGCTAGCCGTTAGTTTTGCCAGTGAAAGCTCATCAGTTTTTTCACTGTATTCCTGAGTGATCGCATCAAATATTTCTAACTTATTTTTGAAATGCCAGTAGAACGCACCTTTCGTGACCCCAGCAGCTTTCGCGATGTCGTTCAGTGTCGTATGGGAAACCCCCTTTTCACTGAACAACATCAAGGCAGTGTGAATCAACTTGACTCGGGTTTTTTCTGCATCTTCTTTAGTACGTCTCGCCATAATTGTTGGTCCGATATAATTGGCTACCAGCCT
>NZ_JAKRFQ010000318.1 GCF_022347985.1 Photobacterium sp. OFAV2-7 | reverse complement strand
CGGCACCACCATGTAACCGATCCTCAATGCGTTAAACATCGTTTTGCTAAACGAGCCAATATAGATACAGCGATTCATTCCACCAGCCTGGCTAGCCAACCCCTGCAGTGAGGTATAAGGACGATGAGCAAACTGAAACTCGCTATCGTAATCATCCTCAATGATCCAGCTGTTGTGTTGGTTTGCCCACTCGATAAGTACTAATCGTTGTTCGGTATTCAAGCTCGTGCCCAGCGGGTATTGGTTGCTCGGGGTAATATAAAGAGCATCGGCATGTTGCTGTCTGACTTCATCCAGCCTGAGCCCATGGTAGGGAGATACAGTCACCGGAGATAATTCAGCGCGGGACAACTCCAGTGCCTTTCTCACCTGTGCATAGCCAGGATTCTCGATCATCACTTTGTGCCCAGGTTTTAAGGTGGCCATAATCGCGATAGACAGTGCCTGCTGCGCGCCCGAAGTAATAATGATCCTGCCCGGTTCACAATCAACAGAGCGGCTGGATGACAAATAGTCGCTCAAAGCCTGCCTCAGGCTCGGCAATCCCTGAAGATCACTGTGTCCCGATAGCAACGGGCGAGTCAGGTGCCTTTGTACAACCCGCTGCCACTTGTTATAGGGAAACACTTTTAAATCAGGAATACCTGGTGCAAAAGGCTGGTTCAAAGAAGAAAACGAAGTTAGGGCTTGCTGTGTTAGTTGTCTGGTAGAGTGCTGGCTCTTTTCCATCTTCAGAACCGAGCCAGAATCCATCTGAATATAACGGTCAGGGATGTTCAGCATGACAAAAAATCCCGATCCCTTTCGACTCTCTATGTACCCCTCGGCCGCTAACTGATCGTATGCTGCTATCACGGTGTTTCGACTGATATCAAGCGCATCGGCAAACTTGCGAGTCGATGGTAACTTACCGCCATTACACCATAATCCGTTCATTATTCTGCTTCTCACAGCCTCAAAAAGTGCCTGCTGTAGTGTTTCACTGTGGGGCGAAAGAGCAAAATCTCCGATATCGATGGGCTGCATAACTGGATCCATAGAATTAACAAAACTGGCACTCTTCAAAATACCAGTTGGTCGATATATTGCCAACATACGGACAACGGAGAAAGTCACTATGCTATCTAACACGGCTCGGACAACGATTAAAAAAGGTGCCCATAAATCGAACTTCAACGTAAATGAGCTTTACAAAATCATCGATGAAAGCCTGCTTGCCCACGTCGCGATCATCGATTCCGGTATGCCGGTAGTGATCCCGATGCTGGCGTGGCGGGTCGATGATAGGGTCTATATTCATGGAGCCCGAAACAGTCGCCTGCTCAGAAACCTCAAGCAAGGCCAGCAAACCTGCATGACATTTACCTTGTTTGACGGCTGGGTGCTGGCACGATCAGCAATGCACCACAGTGCCCATTATCGCTCGGCAGTGGTGTTCGGCCAGTTTGAAGTAGTCGAAAATAATCGGGAAAAAGACAGACTGCTCAACCTGTTCATTGAACAAATTGCACCGGGGCGCACCAAGCATATTCGCCTTGGCAACGAAAAAGAGCTGACTGCTACCGAGCTGCTCTCAATATCACTCGATGAGGCTTCAGTTAAAATTGGCAATAATGGCGTTAATGATGACCGCGCTGATTTAGATATCCCGGTATGGGCTGGGGTACTACCTTATCGCACAGTTGTTGGACCGCTACAAGATACGCCCGATCTGGCAGATGGAATAGCCCAGCCGGACTATGCGGCCGCCTACGGCAGTCGCTGGGTTGATAACGACCAGGAAAATTTGTGATTCAAACAAGCCTATCCTGATGCCTAGAATGTTAGGCTATAGAAATCAAATCCTTAAGGACAACAACATGAAACAAGCACCAATTAAAGACTTAATCACTTTCGACGATTTTGAAAAGCTCGATATTCGTGCCGGTACCATTACCGCCGTGTCGGAAGTTGAAAAGTCGGACAAACTGATGAAGCTGACGGTCGACTTTGGCGATCACGTTCGCTCAATTCTTGCAGGCATCAAACAGGAGCGCGAAAATCCGTATGAGATTGAAGGCAAGCAAGCTCTGTTCGTCGTGAATCTTCCGGAGCGAAAAATGGCCGGAGAAGTCTCACAGGGGATGCTGTTTGATATTGGTTATGCCGACAAAATTACCCCTTGTCTGTTAATGCCAGAGAAGCCTATTCCTAACGGCTGCAGAGCGGGATAAGTTAAGAAAGTGCCCAACTCAATCGTGTTTGGGCACTTGAAATACGGCTTGGTCGGCTATGCCTCTACAAAGTATATTCCTGCGCTAATTTCTCTTGCGGCATTGGTTTGGCAATATAAAACCCTTGTGAGAAATCGCACCCTTGAGCTATTAGATAGTCCAACTGCTCTTGGTTCTCAACACCTTCCGCGACAGTTTTGAGCCCAAGTACATCGGCTATCGAGATAATCGCACTGACCAGCTTGGCGGCTTCGTCCTCACCGGCAATATCGCCGATAAAAGAACGGTCAATTTTCAGCGTATCAAACGGGAAGCGCCGTAAATAACTCAGTGAGGAATAGCCGGTGCCGAAATCATCGATCGCAAGACGCACGCCCATGGCTGCCAGTTCCTCAAGGGTTTTGCGGTTACCCTCAGGATCATCCAACAGCACACTCTCAGTGATCTCCAGCTCCAGTGACGTCGGTGATAGTCCTGTCTCTTCCAGAACCTGCGATATAGTCTTAACAAAATCAGCTGTCTTCAGCTGATGACCAGAGACATTAACCGCCACATACTGCGGCATCCCTTCATCACTTTGCCATTGCTTGGCCTGCATACACGCAGTTGTTAATACCCAGAGACCGATATCCACAATCAGCCCCGTTGATTCTGCCAGGGGAATAAACTCAGCAGGACTGACGTGTCCAAGATCCGGGTTATGCCAGCGCAACAACGCTTCGGCACCAACCACCTCACAGTTGGTTGTTGCAACCAAGGGTTGATAGAACAGTGTGAACTCGTCACGCTCGAGCGCCCGCTTTAACTCTGTTTCCAGCTTTAGCTGCGCCTGAGTCTGTTCATTCATCTGCGTGGTATAAAAATAAAACTGGTTACGCCCCGCTTCCTTACTTTTGTACATCGCTATATCAGCATTGTGTATCAACTGCTCGTAGTTCGAACCGTCTTCAGGAAACATTGTAATACCAATGCTGGCACTGATTGAGACTTCACTCCCATCGAGTAACAACGGCCTTGCACATGCTTCGGTCACTTTCCTGGCCACCCGCTCGGCATCAGAGATATCTTTCAGTCCCGGCAAGATAATGGTGAACTCATCTCCCCCTAAACGAGCGACAGTATCGCTTTCACGTACACACCCAGACAAACGTCTGGCAACCTCAACCAGAAGCTGATCCCCGGCACGGTGACCAAGGCTATCATTCACATTCTTGAACAGGTCCAAATCAATAAACAACAAAGCGACTAAGTTCTGCTCCCGTTCAGCCGTTTCCAAGGCGCGATCCAGCCGCTCGAAAGCCAGAACCCTGTTAGGCAGGCCGGTTAAATTGTCATAATTTGCCTGATGATAAAGCTGGTCTTCATAACGTTTGCGCTCGGTAAGATCAGAGATACTGAGCACTAGGGCTGTCTCCCCTTCATGATCAACTTGCCGGAATGAAAGTGAAGCCCAAAAGATCTCCCCATCGGACTTCTTCATCTGCAGCTCTAGATTATCAAGCCGTTTCTGGTCACCAATAACAGACAATAATGATTGGGTTTCATCTGAATTTTGGAGAACATCGTCAATACCTCGCCCAAGAATAGAAGCTCCCGACTGACTGAAGAATTCATGTGCTTGGCCGTTGGCATAGAGAAACTCGTTAGCGTTGAGTTTGAGCATCATCACGGCCGTTGGTGCTGCCTGAGCGATCGCATGAAATTGTTGCTGAATTTCTTGTAGCGTCTTGCTTATCTGCCACTGTTTGTAGCTCTCTCGATACTGCAACCACATACTCAGGCCAATCCCGACAGCCAGTACAACGGTCAGCATCATAAAGAGTTTCGCACTCTGATTTGGACCTTGCTCATAGGCGCTCAACCGAAGCCATAAACTGCCAGGCGTTGGCTTAATCGGAACCACTTTAGATAAACTTGCCGTGTTTTGACCGTCACTCTTCTGATAGAAAACATCTCCTGTTGTGTTAAGCACTTCTATTTCATAGCGTGAAGCTAACACTTGTGAGATCTCGCTATCGACCAGCTCCTTGATCGAGTAAACGCCTCCCAAAGTCCCCAGAAACTCGCCGTTCCTAAAGATCGGAACATACAGTTCAAACGCCGCTTTCCCCTGAATAACCATAAACGGCTTGGTATAAGTTGGCTTGTGACTTTTATAAGCCAGCCTTGATGCTCGTTCAGGCTCGGGCAAAGAGAGCTTAAGGCCCAATACCTGCTGATTGCCTTCAAGTGGTGCGGTATGACGAATGATAAAGTCGCTGTCGGCCCAGGTCACATTGATCAATCCTGCGTGATCATTGACATAGCGAGATACTCTGGCCTGGAAAGAGGAAATATCAAGGCTACCATGTGCCAATTCCTGCGCGATTAACAACAAATATTCTCGATCCGCATCCAGCTTACGCTCAAGGTTATTGGTTACTTGCCCTATTGATCGGGTGAGTTGATACTTTTGCACCATATCATCACTCCCTTTCATAAAACTATTAAAGCCGATCACTGCGGCAATAATTGCCGTCGAGGTCAACACAGGGGGCAGCCAGCCAGGAGCTGAGAATGAGGTAGAGATAAAATAGTTGGTCTGAGATTTCGGTTGCAGTGTACTTTTCTGCAAATAGGCGCTATCTATCAGCGGTTTCTTGCCTACCGGGATCAACTTAAAACCAAGCCCGCATAGTAATACTAGAAACGCTGCTGTTATTGTTTTAAAGACCAATAGCTTGGTTACGCTGTTACTGCTCGGTAACGGGATTGCCGCTATCTCCCAGTAACCATCCGGCATATTGACCTGCTTGATCAATTCTGACTGTTCAAATACTTGAGGGGAACCAAAGAACACCTGCTCCTGGCTATCTCTGATCGCCATAACAAGGTTAGTCTCCGCTTCCATCATTCCCGCTTCTTCAATAATAGGCACCATATCTAGCACCATACTGACAAGCCCCCAGTAACCACCATCATCGTATATGGCTTTTCGAGCTACAAACCCCAATCCCCCCTGGCGAAGTTCGTACGGATCTGAATGCGCTATATCTCGACTACTAATCGCCCGCAAAGAAACT
>NZ_JAKRFQ010000317.1 GCF_022347985.1 Photobacterium sp. OFAV2-7 | reverse complement strand
CTGTTTGACAATGTTTCGCCTGAGATGACTATCTACAAGGAAGAGGTTTTTGGCCCAGTATTGTCAGTTGTGCGGGTGCCGGACTATCAGACAGGGCTGGATTTGATTAATCGTCATGAGTACGGCAATGGTACGGCTGTCTTTACCCGTGATGGCGAGACCGCTCGTCAGTTTAGTGAAGATGTATTGGCTGGTATGGTTGGAGTCAACGTGCCGATCCCGGTTCCGATGGCATTCCATAGTTTCGGTGGCTGGAAGCGTTCGGTGTTTGGTCCGCTTAATGTCCATGGTAATGACGGTGTCCGTTTTTACACTCGAATGAAAACAGTCACCAGCCGCTGGCCAACCAGTGTTCGCCTCGAGCAGCACGCAAGTTCGTTCGTAATGCCGACGATGGATTAAATGCTTATCTGCATCAAAGGTTAACGCGATTGAACAAAGCGCCGGACATTGTTCCGGCGCTTACTGTTAGGAGGATTGTTGGACTAAAGCCACTTCTTGCCCAGTTGGTTCAAACCTGAAGAACTAAGATCTTCTGCAGTCATGGCAATACGAAAACGGCAGTCAGCATTAAAGATCAGGAAAAATGGCTCGGCGTAGCTGGGGATCTTTGAAGCATGGTCAATGTCGAGAATCAGCACCGCGTTTCGCTTTCCGTGCTGCTCGATGAAATAGCTATTTTCCGGTTTTATCTCCTCGAGGATCCGGCTCATGACATCCTCAATTTTTCCCTCTTTTACCAGTGTGTTGAACGGTTCATGTGGGAAGTTCACATCCAATAACATCTTCATAGTTTTATGCTCGCAACGAAAGTGAACAGCTTTATTCAGCCTTAGTTGATCTTAGCGTCTAAATTGTGATGGGGAGCTTTAATTTATTGTCAATAAGCACAGTTATACCGGTTTTAACTCGAAGCGATTAGGACTAAAATGTGCCTTCTCTTCGCCCGTATCCTGGGCTGTTTTCCTCATAATGAAAAGGCGATAGTATGATCGAACGTCTGGAAACCAAGCAACGCATGAGCCGTATTGTTAAGCACAACGGCACGATTTACCTTTGTGGCCAAGTGTGTGCTGATGCCACTCAAGGTATCAAGGAACAAACGGCAACAATGCTGGACAAAGTAGAAGCCTTGCTTGAACAGGCAGGTAGTGACAAAGAGCACATGCTTTCAGCCACTATTTATATCAAAGATATGAAAGACTTCGCTGAAATGAACGAAGTTTGGGATAACTGGGTACCAGAAGGTCATGCCCCGGCTCGCGCATGCGTTGAAGCGAGTATGGCTCGTGAAGCGCTGTTGGTTGAAATCTCTGTCGTAGCTGCAGAGAAGTAAGCATCATTATTTGGTGCATATGCAGCAGCAACTATTGTTGTTAGCAACAATGGGCAGGTCTGTTTTTCAGACCTGCTTCATTAAAGACCTTTATCCTTTCTTATATCTCTATTCCCTTGCAGTTAATAGCTTCTCCAGCAGCGTATTGAGTTGTTCCTGTTCCTTGTCCGATAAAACTGAAACGTACTCTTGCTCATGGTTATGTAACTGCTGAATGATTCTATCGATCAGCTCTTTTCCCTTTTCCGTCAGTTTGACTAATTTGCTGCGTTTGTCTTCCGGATTGTCTAGTCGCTCAATAAGTCCCATCGTGGTGACACGACTAAGCACTTTTGTCAGTCCGCCGGAGCTGAAAAGCATAGAACGGTAGAGTTCGGTAGGGGACAAGCAGCAAGGCTCTCCATGTCGGCGTAATGCTGCCAATACGCTGAAATCAGCCCGTTGAAGATCATATTGATCGAGAATTTCGATCAAATCCTGCTGATGATAGTCATGAATACGGTGGAGACGAAGGATCGCCGGAGAACATTTTTCAGCAGACTGAGGCCAGTTATCTTCGATTTTCTTCAATATGTTAGCGACTGTTTCTTGCTTGCTCATGACTTACCCTCTCCAGTGGAGGTCTAAATATATCTTGCTGGAAAGATAATTACTAGCTAGTATCTTTCTAGAAAGATAAATAAGAGGTTTTTCATGAATAAAAAAATGCCAACATCGCTGATCATTTTGCTGGCGGCTGTTTTCGCCATGTCTCCCTTTGCGATAGACAGCTATTTGCCGGCTATTCCTGTAATGGCTGATGACCTACAGATTGATATCTCTATGGTGTCAGTGACGGTTAGTATTTATGTACTGGGTATGGCGATAGGCCAGTTAATAGGCGGTCCGCTATCGGATCGGTTTGGCCGCAGACCGGTGATGGTTGCAGGCTTGCTGATTTTTTCTGCCGGCAGTTTGCTGATTGCCACGGTGGAGTCGATGGAAATGCTCTGGGCATGGCGAGTACTTCAGTCTATTGGTGGCGGTATCGCAGTTGTCGGGGTACCTGCAACCATCCGTGATAATGCGGAAGGAAAAGAGGCGGCTCGGTTATTCTCTCTGGTTGCCCTGATCATGATGTTGGCACCTTCCATAGCACCGACTATTGGAACCGTGGTACTGAAAACGCTGGGTTGGCATTGGATCTTTATCATGCTCAGTGTCATCGCGGTTTTTGTCTCTCTTTGCGCCGTATTTATTATGCCTAAAGCTGAGAAAACCGTGAGGGCAAAGAAGGTTAAATCCGGCTATCTCTCGGTAATAAAAGAGCGACGTGCGCTGGGCTATCTGCTGGCACAGGCATTTGGTTATGCGGTATTAATGACCTTTATTACCAATGCACCATTTGCCTATATCGAACATTTTGAAGTAAGTGTCGAGCTGTTCTCTGGATTGTTTATCGCTAACGTAATTGGGATTGTGATCGTTAACCGCACCAATAGTTTGTTGTTGAGGGCTTATGAGCCTGCCACTCTGCTAAAAGCTTTTCTCGGTATGCAGGTGATTGGTGGTGCGATTCTTGTCAGTTCACTGGTTATTGCGCCAGAAAATCTTTGGTTTGCTGCAGCAGGTTTTGTGATTTCAATAGCGGCTAATGGCGGCATTATGTCTAACTCCAGTGCATGTTTCATGCGTTATTTTTCCCATAATGCCGGTGTTGCGTCGGCGTTGCTTGGTGCTGTGCAGTATGCCGTCGGGGCGGGTGTCAGCGCTTTAGCTGCAATGTTATGTATAGATACACTTTGGCCAATGGTATTGGCGATGCTTATCTCAACGCTAATTGCACTGACAGGGGCGATTACCAGTTCACGGGTAGAGCCGGAAGTAAAACTGGCAAATACGGCTTCAAGTGTAGAAGACCAGCCTAATCAAGCAGAGTGACGCTGCCACATGCGTTGTGTTTCTCTTTGTTAATGCATGGCGATCCTCATACATAGCTATTCTTAAAGACGTAGAAATTTAATTTCAGTACAAATTGATGACTGAGTTAAGTCTGTCAGCGGAGCCAATGTATGTCAGAAGAGAACATGCCGAATGTTCAGGCTGAACCCGGCGAGAGAATAGCGCCCAAAGCAGGAAAACCTAAGCGGGTAAAAAAAGAGCGTGTCGAAAAGCCCAAGAAGGACAAGCCTCCGGTTGATAAAGTCAAACGACTCACCGTAATAGTATTACTGATCTGTGTCGGGCTATTTGTGTTTTATGTGTTGGCAGATCGCTATATCCCGTCAACAGATATGGCAAGGGTGAGGGGATATGTGATCCCGGTTACGCCTTTGGTTTCTGGTCGGGTAGTTGATGTGATGGTTGAGCCAAATGATGTGGTGCAGGCTGGCGATCCGCTAGTACGGATTGACCCGGCTGATTATCAGTTGGCTGTTCAGGAGGCGGAGCAAGGACTAGTGAAGGCTGGTCAGAGTGTCGGTGTGCAAACTGCCTCGGTAGCCTCTGCTCAGGCAAAGTTGTCGGATGCTCTGGCGAATCAGGCACATGTCCGTACTCAGGCATCACGAATTTTAGCCATGGCGGAAAAAGGTATCGTGCCAAAGGCTGAAGCTGATAAATCACGGGCAGCTTTAGCTAGTGCCAAAGCCCAGGTTGAAACGGCGCAGGCCAATCTTGAGCAGGCCAAAAAACAGCTGGGCTCATCGGGTAAGGAAAATAGCGCAGTGAAGTCGGCACTGCTTCAGTTACAAAAAGCACAGATTGATCTTGAGCGTACGGTATTGCGAGCTCCGGCAATTGGTGGGGTGTCTAATTTTCGGTTGAATGAGGGATTTTATGCTCAGTCAGGCCAGCCGCTGTTGACGTTTGTATCTGGTGAAGATGTCTGGATTGATGCCTATTTTCGCGAAAACAGTCTCGGTAACATGATTGTTGGCGATGAGGTTGAAATTGTTCTCGATTTTGCGCCGGGCCGAGTGTTCAAAGGCAAGGTGGCCAGCATTGACTGGGGCATTAGCTGGGGACAGAGTGAGCAGGCCGGACAGTTGGTGTCAGTGACTCCACAAACGGGCTGGTTGCGGCAAACACAGCGGTTTCCCGTTGCGATACGTTTTGATGATGATACTGCCCGAGGTTTTCGTCGTGTCGGAGGCCAGGCTGATGTAATTGTGTATACCCAGGATAGCTCGGTACTGAATATGTTTGGCCGGGTGTGGATCCGAATCATGAGCTGGCTATCTTATGTCAGATAATGGCGAGGTGATCAGCTCTGATGATAGGAGACTGAATGCTAGTAGCTCTAATAATAGGAGCCTGAAGGATAGTAACTCGAAAGCTAATAGATCGGATGATCAACGGTGTTACTATCGTCGGGTTACCCGTTATGTAGTGGGTGTTGTTGTCGCATGCGGGCTGGCTTTCGGTATTGGCTGGGGGCTGTCATTTATCTTTCCGGTTTTCCTGGCGAAGTTTTTGGCTGACTTTCCGGTATCAAATCGCGAACGTTTTCAGCAACTTTTGCTAGCGATGGTACTGACAGTACTGATTGGTCTAAGCGTTAGTATAGGTGTGACTAATTACCCGGTGATCTTATTGTTGCTGGTCGGCCTATTGATGTTCTACGCCTATTACTTGTTTCTCGACCCACAGTGGAGTTTCTTTGCAACTATATTGTTGATTGCTGTTTTGTTACTACCTTACCTTGGTATTACGCACTCAGGGCTGGCTATTTATGTTGGTGTCGGATTGATTTTTTCGGGTGTACTGGCGGTTATTGCCTTTGCTGTTCTTCATTGGTTATTTCCAGAAGAGGAGCTACAGAATGATTCAGCCACCGCCTCGCCGGATTTATTGAGCCAGGAACAGCGAGTCCAAGAGGCTATTAAGGCTCTTATTGTTGCCTATCCTGTGGTCGTCTTTTTTTATTATTTCCAGATTAACGGTGCCATTTTGACCATGGTGTT
>NZ_JAKRFQ010000316.1 GCF_022347985.1 Photobacterium sp. OFAV2-7 | reverse complement strand
TCTAGAGCCAGAGCTGTTCCGCCTGAAGAAGAGCCGACTACGCCGGCCAATAAAGTCGTCGAGATAGCTACCTTGATAATCGGCGAGATGTCCATTGATACAATGCCTGCCTGCAAAACAGAGAATGCAGCCAGCGCCTTGATAACGCCGCCATAACCGACTTCGGAAGCGGTATTCATAATTGGCAGCAAGGAACCCAGTGCACCTTTTTCCAGCTGCTTTTTGGGGCTGGGGATATAGGCCCGAAACAAAATAAAGCTGGCTACGATAGCGACAGCCAGTGAAATGACCACCGGCCATATTCCGTTGATCTGGCTTTTCCCCAATGCTTTCATGGCTGGGAGGTAGTTGGCGGCAAATTCGATGAAATACCAATTGGTAAGCGCGAAGTTAAGGATAAAGATGAGCAGAATAGGGACAATGGCTAATACAAAACCCGGTAGTTTGGTATTGTCGTTATATTGGATCTCTTTATCGGCGTTGTGAACCCCATAACCTTCACCGGCAGCATTAAGTTTTCGGGCTCGTCGGGTTAGCCATAATATGCCTAGTGTCATCATGATCACAGAGCTGATAATGCCTAGGAGCGGGGCCGCATAAATTGTTGTCCCGAAGTAGGGGATTGGCATCGTATTGATATATTGCGGGGAGCCGGGTAAGGCTGTCATTGTGAAAGTAAAGGCACCGAGAGCGATCGAGGCAGGCAGCAAGCGCTTGGGCACGTCTGCTTTTTTGTAGATAGAAACGCCAATGGGGTAAATCGCGAAGACGACAACAAACAGGGATACTCCGCCGTATACCAACAGAGCCGTCGCGCAGACAACGGCCAGTATTGCCCTGTCATTACCGAATTTGGCTGAGATGAAGTTGGCAATAGCGGTTGAAGCGCCAGATACGCCCATCACATGCCCGAATATTGCACCAACCAGAAAGACTGGAAAATATAGCGCGATAAAACCGGCCATCGCTTTCATGAATATTTCTGTATAGGCCACAATGGCTGGAAAGTCACCGGAAAAAATGGTGGCTAGCATTGCCGTTAGCGGAGCGAGAACTATCACAGACACACCGCGATAGGCCAGCACCATCAATATAATTAATGATGCAAAGATACCCAAAATACTTAATGTCATTATTTCCCTCGACATGTTCACGGCAAGAAAAGAAGTCCTTTTCTTGATAGATTGCTTGTTAATCAAATGTATTTAAAACGTTATGCTAAGCGATAGGAAGGGGATGTTTTACCTTCATTTACGCATTTCAATTATGAGGATTTGGGATAAACCTGTGTCCTTTCTGCTGGGTATTTAAATTTAGGGAATGTATAGAAGTGTTTATCGTAAATCTCGAAAAACTATATTGCTTAGAAAGCCGTAATTAAAATGAGTCGTTCGGTGAATATTATTGATATGATGAAAGATAACTAGTGATTGGTTTCTTTTTGGTGATGTGTATATTTCTTTAGTTTTCATTTTATGCGATCAGATGTATGAGTTTTGATAACTCTTTGTCGAAAATTAAAATTAATCCGTATATAAAATAGTCTATCCTGTTTGCGCAATAATCACGGTGCCTCTATGTTAGATAAGATTGTCTACTTTCTCTATGTTGTTCGCACTGGTTCGTTCAGTGTAGCTGCTCGTCAGTATGGTATTTCGGCATCAGCTGGCAGTCGCTGGATTATAGAGCTGGAAGACAATATGGGTGTAAGTCTGCTTAAACGCTCTACCCGCAAGGTTGTGCCTACTCAGGCGGGACTGCGTCTATTTGAGCGCTTTGATGACGTAAATAGTGAAATTGAAGATATCTTTACAGAAATCCAAAATCTTGGAAATGATGATCGAGGAGTGATACGTATTGCGAGCACACCGCTGTTTGCGAAGAACTTTCTGAGTCAAATTGTCGGTGAGTATCTGCTCGATCATCCTCATGTTACCTTTCGGGTAATCGAAACCGCATTCGATATGGATCATATTGATGAAATTGATTTTGCCATTCGCGCCATTGCTGTTTATCAGGGGTTTCAGGAAAAAGACAGTCTGTTGGTCAAGCGTTCTTTGTTGCGCTATCCGCTCACAGCGTGTTGTGCGCCCAGTTATATAGAAATGTTTTCTAAGCCTGAAGTGCCAGAAGACT
The DNA here is from genome assembly GCF_022347985.1 of Photobacterium sp. OFAV2-7. GTDB lineage: Bacteria > Pseudomonadota > Gammaproteobacteria > Enterobacterales > Vibrionaceae > Photobacterium. The sequence goes on along the minus strand of NZ_JAKRFQ010000316.1, from coordinate 3,151 downwards.
TGAAAAGACATAACTGTCTGTATGCCTCGACGTTGGTTGGGGGCAATAAGTGGGTCTTTGAGCGAGACGGCGAATTTACTACTGTTGATATTGCTCAGACGGTCGAAGTTGAAGATAGTCAGTTTTTAAAAACGGTTGCCTTAACGGGGGGCGGTATTGCCTATCTTCCAGTTACCTTGATCAAGGAAGAGCTTGAGGATGGAAGGTTGGTGCCTGTCCTTGATGATTATATTAATAGTGATTTTGAGTTCAGCTTGTATTTTCGTCCGCGCAAACAGATGCCCGTCCGTTGCGCCAATTTTAAAGATTATCTGATTAAGCGCGTGCGAGAAATTAGCGAAGAACAGATATAATCTCTCTGCTCTGTATATTGCATCACTATTATTGCGGCCAGCCAGAAAGGCTTGTTATTTAGTTCATAAGCGGCGTATTAATTAGCCCGATATTGCAATTATCTTTCCGTATATTGCCTATTTTTTCATTAATTTTGAGCCCATACACTCTATCCATCATATCAATATCGCCTTGCTAAGAGTCGATATTGCTTCCTAGATTCAGGCTTTGAAGGAAAATTCGATGAAGGTAAAAGTGTTATCGGCCCAGCAAGCGGCATCTTTGATCAATGATGGAGATAAAGTGATTTTAGGTGGGTTTATTGGTGCGGTAGTACCGGAAGCTATTGAGAAGGCGGTTGGGGAGCGCTTTCTGTCTAGTGGACACCCCCGCCGCCTGGAGTTGTATTTTACCGCCGGACAAGGGGATGGCATTGGCCGGGCGGTTAATCATTTGTCATATCCCGGGATGGTTAGCATGGCGTGCGGCGGGCATTGGGGCTTGATCCCCCGGTTGCAGAAACTGGCCAACGAAAACCTAATTGCCGGCTATAACTTCCCGCAGGGCGTGATTGCCCAACTGCTTCGTGACTCGGCTGCCGGTAAGCCGGGAACGTTATCCCATGTCGGGTTGGGAACCTATATTGATCCTCGCGGAGGCGGCGGCAAGATCAATGAAGTGACAGGCGATGATCGGGTATCGTTGATTGATATTGATGGACAGGATTACCTTTTTTATAAGCGCATTGATGCCAATGTCGCGCTGCTCAGAGGAACCACGGCAGATGAGAACGGCAATATCACCATGGAAGATGAGTGTCTGTTTCTGGAAAATCTGGCTGCGGCCCAGTTGGTTACCAATATGGGAGGCACGGTGATTGTCCAGGTTAAGAAACTCGTCAAAGTCGGAGAGCTGGATCCGCAGCAGGTACGTATCCCTGGTATTTTTGTGAATGCCGTTGTCGTTGCCGATGACGATAGTCACATGCAGACATTTGCCGAGCCAATGAACCCGGCCTATTGCGGTCGTGGTGAAGCTGTAAGTCGGGTGTCCCGGCCTCGTCCGCTTGACGTAAAAAAAATCATCGCTCGCCGGGCAGCGATGGAGCTGAGTCAGGGGGCCATCCTTAATTACGGTATCGGTGTGCCGGAAGTGATCGCTGCCGTGACCGATGAGGAGGGGATCACCGATCAAATGATTGCAACGGTAGAGCCCGGGGCGATCGGTGGCACGCCTGCTGGTGGTTTAAGCTTCGGGGCGGCAGCTTTCCCTGAGGCTGTGATCACTCAGGATCAGATGTTCGATTTTTATGATGGTGGTGGGATCGATCAGGCGTTTCTGGGGCTGGCCGAGTGCGACCAGAACGGAGACCTCAATGTTTCCCGGTTCGGGCCGAAAATTGCGGGTTGCGGTGGATTTATCAATATTACCCAGAACGCCAAGCAGGTGTTTTTCTGCGGGACTTTTACTGCCGGAAAGTTGAATGTCAAAACAGGAAATGGTCGGTTGCAGATAGTGCAAGAAGGACATATTCAAAAGTTTATTCGACAGGTGCAGCAGGTTACGTTTGCCGCTGATGTGGCCCGGAAGAATAGCAAAGAAGTGTTGTATATTACCGAGCGGGCTGTTTTCAGGTTGGTCGAGCAGGGCCTTGAGCTTGTCGAGATTGCTCCCGGAGTCGACTTGGAACGGGATATTCTGGCGCAGATGGCGTTTACCCCGGTTATCAGCCCTGAGTTGAGGTTGATGGATGAGCGTATTTTTTGCGAGCCACCGATGGGGCTCAGTATAGAAACACTGCGTTTTAATGCGATAAAAGCAGGCTTTGCGGCCTAGTTAAAATTTGAGCAGGTGACATAACGAGTGACCTTGTGGCAAGGTGTAACCACAGTAATGCCCCCGAAAACCGAATTTGTATAGTTAGGAGTAACCCATGATTATTGAACCTGTTGTGAAAGGGGTCGTTGCACGCTCTGCGCACCCGTATGGCTGTCAGCAGGCGATCAGAAACCAGATTAATTACGTCAGCTCGGCAGAGCCGATTGTTGGCGGTCCCAAGAAAGTGCTGGTTCTCGGTGCTTCGTCCGGGTTTGGGTTGGCCTCGCGTATCGCATTGGCGTTCGGCGGCTCGAATGCTGACACTATCGGGGTCTCATTTGAACGTGGGCCAAGCGAGAAGGGGGTCGGAACGGCTGGTTGGTATAATAATATCTTTTTTCGTGAAGAGGCTGAGAAACAAGGTCTTATTGGCAAGAACTTTGTCGGTGATGCCTTTTCGACGTCGATGAGACAACAGGTGATTGACTATATCAAGGCGGAGTTTGGCGGCAAGCTTGATTTGGTTGTCTATAGCCTGGCAACGGGAGTGAGACCCGATCCCGAGACGGGCGAAATGTGGCGCTCGTCGATCAAGACGATCGGCGAATCGGTTACCGGCCCGACGATTAATATCGAAACCGACACCATGGAGCCGATGACCATAGATACCGCCACAGAAGAAGAAATTGAAGCCACGAAAAAGGTCATGGGCGGTGAGGACTGGGAAAGCTGGATAGATATCCTGTCGGAAGCCGGCGTACTGGCCGACGGCTGTAAAACCGTTGCCTATTCTTATATTGGGCCTGAAGCAACTTATCCGATTTATCATAAAGGGACGCTGGGCAGAGCAAAAACTCACCTTCATGCCACCGGTGATTTACTGAATGACAAACTGGCCCGGATTGGCGGAGAGGCGTATGTCTCGGTTTGTAAGGCATTGGTGACCAAGGCCAGCGTCTTCATCCCGGCGTTTTCACCCTATATTCTGGCACTGTTTAAG
>NZ_JAKRFQ010000315.1 GCF_022347985.1 Photobacterium sp. OFAV2-7 | reverse complement strand
TATTGCAGGTTAAGATTAATCGGTCTGGTGTCCCCGTAGCGAAGCTGCGTGGCCACCAGAGCTAGCACAGAGGACACTCGCTTTTCAGATTGGCTTATCATAATTTTTTGTGGCTTTACCTGCGACAGCTGGGCTTTCAGTTCCGTTGCCTTTTGTTCCGCCTGTGACAGCTGATTGGCAAACTGTACCTTACGGGCGGAAGCAGACAGCTGCGCCGATTGCCGCATCCCATCAAGCAATAGCTTTGACTGGCTGCCGGTTTGTCGCAACTTGTTTCCCTGTGCAGCACGCTGCTGGGCTTTTTCCAAGTTTCGCTGATACTGCTTGCGAATTTGCAATACCTGCTTTTCAGCGTTGGCCACAGAGCGCTCAATTGCTGCGTGTTGTAGATCTTTTTGCCGGGCGTAGGAAGTATAACTCCCCCCATAATGTCGAATTCCCTCTGCAGTTAACTCCATGATCTCATCGACATGTTCGAGCAGCAGCCGATCATGGCTGATCAGCAAGATCCCGCCATCAAATGCACCCATTTGTTCAATCAGCCATTGCCGACCAGCGCGATCCAGATGGTTTGAAGGTTCATCGAGGATCAAATAATCATAGTCGGCACCAAAGAGCTGCCATAACATCAACCGGGTTAGCTCCCCGCCGCTCAATCTACAACATGGCTTGAAGAGCTCTGGGGGCAAACCCATCTTTTGAAGCTGAAGGCAAAGTGCGTCCCCGGCTCCCCAGTCATCACCGACCATATCGAAATCAGCTTGATCACAACTGCCAAGCTCGATTCGCGCCAACGCTTTCAGCTTGGCTGATATACCAAGAAAATCAGCGATTGTGCCGAGTTCCCGGCGCTCTTGGTTCCGGGTTATCTGCGAGAAATAGCCGACCTTTACATTACAGACCACCTTACCGCTTTCCGGTATACGATCACCGACCAGCACGCTGGCCAGCACAGACTTGCCGACACCATTGCGCCCGACCAATCCGGTGATCTGACTTCCCAAAGAAAAACTAATATTACTGAACAGCGGTTCGCCATTGTTATGGCTAACTGCAAGAGACTGCACCAAAATTGGCGAGTGAATTAAGGTCATATAACCTCCTGAAACAATTCAGGGGCAATGGGTAACCGTCTGATGCGATCCGTATACGAATCGAAATGACATTTGAGTAAGGCTGATTACCGGCAGTCGCCACCAGCCCTAAGCAGGAGGCAACACAATTAACTGGCAATAGCAGAGACGAAGTTACGCCCACTAACCCTGAGGATCCAAAAAAAAGAATAAAAGGATGTCAGGTGTTAGTTGTTCATCGTGGCGTAAACTCCTTATGAAATGATGGCGCTATTCTATACAGCCCCAATAGCCGTTTTCAATCTTTGAATTTCCTGGCAGCAGAAAATTAAGGTCAAATCACACTCTGTGACAGCGTGCCCTTATCCTGATTGCGATAACCGCTATTCCCAAATACAGTTATAGCCAAAACAGTAAATGGAAGTACCGTATGTCGCATCAGGAAAATATGCATCTTGCCCTCATAGAGGATGATGACATCGTTCGACAGGCCACCAGCCAGTGGCTGCAACTGGCCGGTTACCAAGTGCTGGAATTTGCCAATGGGCAATCAGCCCTCGACAATATTCCCGAACAGTTTCCGGGCATCATCATCAGCGATGTTAGATTACCCGATATAGACGGTATGGCACTGCTTCCCCAACTCCTGATACGTAACCCATCCATTCCAGTGATCCTGATCACCGGCCATGGAGACGTCGATATGGCGGTAAAAGCCCTGCATGAAGGGGCCTTCGATTTTGTCGAAAAGCCTTTTAATCCGGAACGACTACTTGAAACCGTCGCCAGGGCACAAGAGAAAAGGCAAACCCAGGTGAATTCCGATGAAAGAGAGCGCTATCTGGAACAAGCAGAAGGATTGGAAAAAATCCTGATTGGCCGCAGCAATGCTATGCTAAATCTCCGCCAGCAGCTACTCAAAATTGCTTCGATAGATACCAATGTCATTATCTACGGCGAGACAGGCTGCGGCAAAGAGCTGGTCGCCCATTGCCTTCATCAGGTAAGCCAGCGCAACAAACATGAGTTTGTACCACTCAACTGCGCAGCAATTCCGGAGAACCTGTTTGAAAGCGAGCTGTTCGGCCATGAAGCAGGAGCTTTCACCGGCGCTATCAAGCGCCGAATTGGCAAACTGGAATTTGCCGACAAGGGCACCTTGTTCCTCGATGAAGTAGAGAGTATGCCGCCGGGCATGCAAGTGAAAGTACTGCGTTCACTGCAGGAAAACACCATTGAGCGCGTTGGCGGCAACACGGCAATCAAAACCGATCTCCGTGTGGTGGCTGCGGCGAAGGAAGATCTGCAGCTTCATCCGGAATTCAGGCAGGATTTGTTTTATCGCCTCAATGTAGCACAGCTTTATTTGCCGCCTCTTTCAGAGCGTGGCGATGATATTTTGTTGCTGTTCGAACACTATACCCAGCAAGTACACAGCGGCACCCGCAAAGCAAGCCCGAGCGATCAGCAGGCGCTGCTCAGCTACCCCTGGCCTGGTAACGTTCGCGAGCTAAAAAATGTCGCCACCCGATTTGCCCTTGATAACTCACTGACTGTCGGTGAAATTCTGGCTGCCCGCCCGAACCTCACTACAGAGCCATCCAGCGCTGCCCTGCCGCTGGCAATCCAAGTCCAGAACTTTGAACGCAAAGTTCTGCATGAAACTCTGCAACGTCATAACGGCAGCATCATAGATACTATGGAAGAGCTCGACCTGCCACGTCGGACTCTCAACCAGAAGATGCAAAAGTACGGCCTCTACCGAAGCGATTACACAGAGTAACCTTGCATAGCCTGCAAAGACATATCGCTGGTAGCCAATACTAAAAAAGCGACCCGGAGGTCGCTTTTTCTTACGGTATCAATCTTAGATGAAAGCCAGTATCGGTGAGATACAAAGCAGGATGCCAGTAACAATAATCATATTGGTCGCCATCCCTTTATATTTGGCCAAGTGTGGTACCTTGTGTACCAGATAAGCAGGGATCAAACAGCCAACCAAGCCAAATACCGGGCTACAGATTGAAGTGAAAGACAAGATTGGGGCATTAATGGCAATCGCGCCCCATGCCAGCAAGATAATGAAAACCGTCACCAACTTGTTTACCAGGTTTTTGTCAATCGCAGACTCATCGTACTTACGCAGAAGCATATTCATACATAGGCCAGTACACGCTTCCTTGAACGCCAGGAACACGCCGAAGAACGAAGTCACAACCGCAAAGATATTGATAACAATACCAGCAATTGTTGCCCAGCTGCCCGGGAAGTAATGAGCAATAATCGCCAGTGCCGAAATATTCTTGTTCATTGCCTCTGTTGCCTGCTCTTGGCTAATCGCGAAGGTGAAAGACACAGCAAAAAAGAACACAATAACAAACAAGATAGCAAAAGCGATTTTCATTGCTCTTGATGCTTTATAACGCGCAACCTCAATAGATTTTTCATGAGAACGGTATGAAATAACCATTGGGCTTAGTGACTGAATAAAGAGGATAGAAGTCAGCGTAAACGGCAGAGTGATAATTGCATCTTTCAGCATTGAACCCCATTCACCCACCTCTGGAACGTTTGCCATATCCCAACGCGCCATAAGCAATACGCCCATAATTGCAACCAGAGATAATACTGTTACAGCCATAAAGCCAGATAGCTTGAACAGTAGCTTTTCACCTTTTGAACCGATAAAAGACAGAACACAGATTAAGGCAAGGCCATAGAAAACATTATCATTCAGATGGCCTTCGGTTACCCCGAAAGAATGCAGGTAGGAAGCACTGTCATTAGTCACCGCAAGGGAATAGACCAATACCCAGATAACCAGCATTACAAAATATAATGCCCCTAATGCCATCCCCCAGTTTTTACCTAAATAACCTGTTATCACTCCAGGATAGTCTGTACATTCTTTCGACTCTGCCAACGTATTAATAAATAGTTTCTGGAAAAGATACATCGCAGGATAGCCGATAACAGATGAAAGTAGGAAAACCCACAATCCCATTACCCCTACCTGAACAGGAAGAAATACAATGCCTGCACCGATTGCCATCCCGATACTCATGACAATCCAGCCAATATCGACACTGTCGAATTTGATCGCCTCTTTCCATTCGGCTTTGGTCATATTTGCCTTTTCGTGTAATTCGGCACTCCCGGTATCTATAATCGTCGTACTTGTATTGAGTTGATCACTCATATTATTGTGCTCCAATGTTGTAGGAATTTATTGGTAAGATCTTCATTATTATTTACACTCAATAGCACACATTAACGCCACCATAACAATTGCAATATTACGATGATATTAAGTCACACCCTGTGCTAGTCATTAATTAGAAGCATACGCTTTGAAAGAGAGAAAAAAATTTCAAAATTCTATTTCACACCTAGATAAATAGAATATTTTCACCGCAAAACCATTCACGCACAAAATGATTTTCTCCAGCTTGATTCAGGATAACTTTGAGCTAACTATATCACGGTAAACTTTTGATCCAATTCAAAAATCGAACAAAAATACAACTTCACACACACTCATTAACCACTTGAAAAACAGGATGGTCATCACATATTTATCATTCTATTAATTACAAAGCAATGTGTAACACATAAGGGAAACAGCCTCTATATTAAAAAAGTCATAAAATAGACAGGAGAAAATAATGAAGGGAAATAATATTATGGAAATGGTGAGCAGCTAAACAGATTGTGGTTGTATTAAAAAATTTTTTGTATTAATTCTAGCATCAGAAAACAGGTAAAAAAAAAGCCCGGATAATCCGAGCTTTCCTCTATTTGCTATTTATTATTCAGAAACAGCAATAACTTCAATTTCAACTTTCGCATCCAAAGGAAGACGCGCAACTTCAACACAGCTACGTGCCGGGCAATTTGCACCAAAGAAAGCAGCATAAACGTCATTGACAATGCCAAAGTCATTTAGGTCTTTTACAAATACGGTTGCCTTAACGATATCTGCTTTTGTCAAACCAGCTTCATTGACTATCGCTTCAACATTCGCCAGAGATTGTTTTGCCTGCGCAGCAACATCTTCCGGCATTTTGCCCGTCTCAGGATCTAGCGGTAACTGACCAGAAGTGTATAGCATATTTCCGAACTTTTTCGCCTGAACATACGGGCCAACGGCTGCAGGTGCCTTTTCTGTATTTACTGTTTCTACCATGAGTTCCTACTTTCAATATAGTGCCATTGTAAAACAGCG